>JASLCA010000126.1 GCA_030146225.1 Sphingobacterium sp.
AGTCATTACGCTTTTTCCTGAAATGTTTGAAGCGATTACAGACTTACTTAGGAGATGAAACCCAAAGGAAACGTGTAGGCAATTTTAAATTTGACAGAAGAAATTTAGAGTTATTGATCTATAAAAAAGAAGGTGATAGATGGGTAGAATATGAATTTCCCTATAACAATTCCAAGTCCTATTCCGTAGGGCATGCTGCCTTAAGCAACGATGAGCAGACCTTATACTTCGCCTCAAATATGCCTGGGGGATATGGAGGCACAGATATATGGTACTGTGAGATGCAAGCAGATGGCTCATGGGGCAATCCGAAAAATGCAGGATCCGTAATAAACTCCACTGGGGATGAATTATTCCCATATGTTTTTGATGATAAACTCTACTATTCCAGTGATGGATTTATCGGAATGGGAGGCCTAGATATCTATGTAGCAAGTGGCGAGCGCGGTCATTTTAGCGGACATAGGAATTTGCATTTTCCGGTAAATACCGCATTCGATGATTTCGCATTTATTCCCATAGGAGAAAATAATAAATTACAATATGGCTATGTATCCTCAGATCGAACAGGAGGCTTAGGCATGGATGATATCTATTCATTTAGTTGGGATAAGCCAGCAGGCAAGATTCAAGTCGAAGGGCAAATAATCAACAATAGAGATCGCTCACGCTTAGGCAATGTAGAACTCGTATTAACAGACAATAGGGGCCAGATCTTAACCACAAAAATGAGCGATGCGGCAGGCAGTTTCTCCTTTTATTTGGAGGAGGATATGACCTATAGGCTTCGGGGGAAATTAAGTGGCTTTTTCGCCGACTCGTTACGTATTGAAACCAAGTTTTCAACACAGGATACCATCCTAGCAATCAGCCTAGGCCTAGAGCCAATTATGGAAAAAGGAAATTCCTTTATTCTGAAAAATATATACTACGATTTAGATCAATATATGTTGCGCGAAGACGCGCAGCAAGTCTTAAAGCAGCTGGCCACAATCTTAAGCGAGAACCCAACCTTAAGAATTGAATTATCCAGCCACACAGATAGTCGAGCGTCCCGAAAGTATAACCTCAAACTATCTCAACAAAGGGCCCAAGCGGCCGTTGATTTTATCGTAGAACAAGGCATCTCAAGAGATAGACTAGTTCCCAAAGGCTATGGAGAATCCATGCTATTAAATCGCTGTAAGGATGGCGTAAGTTGCTCAGAAGCTGAGCATCAATTGAATCGCAGGACCGAAATAAAGGTCCTCGATTATTAATACAATGCGGAACGAAATCAAGGAGCTTATCGCTAAGTCAAGGGATATAGCTTCTTGAAAATCGACTTTTAATGTGATGATTAAGGAGTAATACTATGAAAGTGAAAATACATATTTTTTGTTCGAAAGCCCTAAAACCTATATTAGGTTTACTCTGCTTAATTTCAATGTCAATAAGCTATTTAAGCGCACAATCCATCCTTACGGAGAGTTTTAATTATCCCCCTGGAGCCTTATTAACCTTATCCAATTGGAGACAGTTTGGAGCCTTAGGCACTGTAAACCCTATAGCAGTTTCTGCAGGAAACCTAAGTTATCCAGCTGGTCTGATGCCCAATATGGGTAATAAAGTAAACTTGGCAAACAATGGTCAAGATGTTTACCAGACATTCCCAGCGGTAACCGTCAATGCGAGTACAAGTTTATACAGTTCCTTAGTTGTAAATGTCAGCAGCGCAATGCCCGTAGGAGATTTCTTTTACTCCATAGCAAGCGCCACCTTGCCAGCCACAACCCAAGGCCTAAAATTGTATATTAAGTCCAATGCTACAGGCTTTAGCTTTGGCGTACAGCGTGGAACTGGAGGAAGTCCCGTATATGAATCCAAGCAAAGGCCCTTTAATACAAATATTATGCTGGTGGTAAAGTATGAGTTTGTATTAGGAGCAACCAACGATATAGTTAAGTTGTATATTAATCCAGATTTAGCCCATGAACCATCCGAATCTCATATAGAGTACAATGCGAATATAGGCTTGGACTTAGCGAGTTTTAATTCAGTGGCACTTGTACAAGGGGATCCATTAAATGCAGGCACAGTAGCCGTAGATGCAATAACTATAGGTACAACCTGGAGAAGTGTTACGGGACCCATATATGATTATGGGGATGCCCCCATAAGTTACGATATGTCCAAGGATGAAGTTTATACCCCAGCAGGACATAAGTTTTTAGCAGGGCTTCGTCTAGGAAATAATATGCCAGATTTAGAACTTAAACCATTCAGCGTAGAGGCCGATGCAGATAATAATGGCATCAATGGAGATGGATTAGAGGAGGACGCTATAAATCCAGCAAACAATCCACTACGAAGAGGCGTGAGTTACAGCTTAGAGATCTCCGTAAATAATCCATCCGCAGGCATAAGATATGTCTATGCTTGGATTGACTTTAACAATGATGGGAAATTTCAGGCGGAGGAATTAGCCGATGCCGTATTGAACACAAATACAATAGGAACCACAAACCTAAAGCTAAACTGGTCCGCCATAAAAACAGCTAATATAGCAGCAGATCTCACAAAACTATATATGCGGATTCGATTAACAGATCGAGCACTTATAGATTTTACGACAGCAGCTACAGGCGGAGCTTTGGTCGATGAGCGTAGTATTGGAAATGGAGCCACAAGCCTAACCAATGCTTTGGAAAACCCTGCCGCAGTACATGGGGAAGTAGAAGATTACCAATTAAGCATATTGGATACCTATGATTATGGGGACTTGCCTGAAAGTTTCGAAAAGGACAAGGACCTTAATTACTCCCCAGCAGTACATGCACATCTTCCAGGATTTAGCATGGGCGAACTTATTGATTTAGAAAATAAGCCAGCCTCTGTACTCGCCCCCAGTGAGAACAATAGCGCAGGAGATAATGCCCTTGGAGAGCAAGATGAAGATGCATTAATCGCACTAGAAAGCGTAAGTCCAGGAGTTGAATACAGCCTCAGTATCCCAATAAAAGTTCCGACAAGTATGGTAGGCACGAAATACCTATACGGCTGGTTGGACTTAAATGGAGATGGCAGGTTTCAAGCCTCAGAAATTGCCTTAGCGAGCAGTACCCAAACGGGCGACTTACTCCTAAAACTCACATGGACAGCCGCGCAAACGTTAACGATAAATAAGGAAGTAGAAAAAATATATTTACGACTTCGTCTTTCCAACTTACCCTTGCTAGACTTTACCCTAGGAACTGCTGGTGGAGCCATCCTAGACGAAAGAAGTATTGGCAATGGCGCTACAAATGGCAACAATGCCGGGAAGGCCCCCACCGTCACCTTTGGCGAAGTAGAAGATTACCAATTACCCGTAGGCCTATACGATTTTGGAGATGTTCCAATAAGCTATGAAGCCAATGCAGTTGGGCTGTCGGCACCTGCTCGACAAATTGCACATCCACTCGTAACCATTGGAGCGATTGTGGATGAAGAACTCACAGCTCACAGTGTGCCAAATAATGCAGATAACAATGGCATAAATGGGGATGGACTAGACGAAGATGGATTAACCGTGCTGCCAAAGATTATAAGAGGAGCTTCATTTGAATTTTCAGTACCAGTACAAGTCGATCAAGTTGCAAATATTATTGCATGGGTAGATTTCAATAATGATGGAAAATTTGATGCTAATGAGGTCGCATACAGCAATGGGGTAGATGCAAAAAATGGGTATCAAGTCCTTCCAATAGGATCCTCAATGCAAAAGTTTTGGTTTAGAGGAGAACAGACCCGTATGATCCCGTCAGGGGTAAAACAGTTGTATGCACGAATAAGACTCACAAAGACTGTAGGAGCAGATAATGTACAAACCCTAGCTTTAGATGAACGCGCGATAGGAGATGGCTTAAGTACAGGAGCTTACAATGTGGCCAGCATAGGTGAAGTAGAGGACTATCGCCTAGAAGTGAGTCCCGCACTATTTGATTTTGGGGACTTGCCAGATAGCTATGAGATGAACAAGGATGGCAACAGCAAACCCTTACATTACAAGCCCGCCAGGAACCTACCTACAGAAAATTTGTATTTAGGCGATGCCTATACCCTAGAGGAGGGACCACATGCAGTCTTGCCAGGAGCAGACAATAATGCTGAAAATGGCGACGGCATTACAGATGATGGATTAGAAGGTAGTCAGCTCTTTCTACAGGCAGGAGCAGCAAATTCATTTACTGTGAAGGTTCACAACAGCACAGATAAAGCAGCCAACTTATATGCTTGGATGGACTTCAATAGAAATGGTCGATTCGAAGCGACAGAGATGGCAACAGTAATCGTACCAATAGGCGCAGAATCAGTCGTGCTAACTTTCTCCCAAGTACAGCTCAATATGCTCGACAACAATGCCA
Organism: Sphingobacterium sp.; assembly: GCA_030146225.1. Classification (GTDB taxonomy): domain Bacteria; phylum Bacteroidota; class Bacteroidia; order Sphingobacteriales; family Sphingobacteriaceae; genus Sphingobacterium. The sequence goes on from JASLCA010000126.1 coordinate 4,386, forward strand.
GTAAGGTATATATGAGATTACGATTGATAAAGCCTGATTTTAATGTTCAGATAGCCGATTATCTGCTGGCAAACAACAATGGGGCAGTAGTAGATGAAAGAGCAATAGCAGATGGTCAAATCTCTGGAGACTATGCAGAGATAAGTTATGGAGAAGTAGAAGATTACCAATTGACTGTTATAAGAGATTATGGAGATGTGCCAGAAAGTTACGAAAACGGTTTTCCGGCATCCCATACCAATAAAATTATTCCAGAGCTAACACTTGGAGACAGCATTGATTATGAATCTATAAACAATGCCGTAGCAGCAGGCGCAGATAATAATGGCTTAAATGGGGATGGATTGGACGAAGATGCAATTCTCACGCAGCAAACCATAACGGATGGGGTTGCCTTTAAGGTAACCTTGCCTATCAATACAACCCTTGCGGGCACAAAATACCTCTATGGCTGGATTGATTTTAATGGAGATGGAATCTTTAGTGGGGATGAGGGAGTTTATGTGAGCGCACAAGTAGGAATAAACAGTACAACAGAAGCTGTATTAGCATGGACTGCCAAAAATTTTTCCCAAAAAGTCCTTACTGCTGGAAAAACATATGCACGATTTAGAATATCAGCAGCCCAATTGGTGAACTCAAATGCTAGCAATAGCACACTCATTGATACAAGAAGTTTTGGAACGAGCAATGCGGTGGGAGAAGTTGAAGATTATCAGTTTTTAGTAAACCACGAGCGCTTTGATTATGGGGATGCCCCGGCCACTTATGCACATTCAAGAGATGGGGTCTACAGCCCACCCAGACAGGCCATATCCACAAGCTTACGCTTGGGCGCAACTGTAGACGCCGAACCCGCAGCACATACGGTAGCTGATGGGGCAAATAATAATGGCTTAAATGGAGATGGCTTGGATGAAGATGGTGTTTTAAATATTATGCCTGTCTATAAAGGGACCGCCTATTATAGTACTGTTAGTGTTTTCAACAAAACCGGTTACAACAGAGTCCTCTATGGATGGATAGATTTTAACAACAATGGCTACTTTGAAGCTTCGGAGCTTGCTAGCCTCAACGTAGCTTCTTCCAGCACGCAGCAGCATGTTACCTTAAAATGGACCGCTCTACAAGCAGCCACCATACCTGAAGGGGTTACAAACCTCTATATGCGCTTGCGTATTTCAGAAGGGACCTTAACAGACCAGACAGCAGGAGTAGGGGGAGCACTGTTAGATGAAAGATCTATTGCAGATGGTGTAGCTACCGGACTGTATGGCCTAGCAAATAATGGCGAGGTAGAAGACTATATGTTAAACGTTGTAAATGAGTATGATTACGGGGATGCGCCCAATTCCTATGATATGAGTCGTAATAATATCTTGTCCCCAGCAAGGCAAGCCATCAGCGAAGCACTCTATATAGGGAATAGCCCAGCTGATTATGAGGCAACAAAACAAATCCAAATTGGCAATGCCTTAGGGGATGATCAAAATGGTATCGATGATGAGGGCGGTCTAAGTATCTCACCCATACATGCCGCTGGGAATGCAGCCTATTCGCTAAGCGTGAAGGTGACCAACAATACAGGGGCGGCACGTCAGCTGTATGGCTGGATAGACTTTAATAATAATGGACGCTATGAGCTCGCAGAGATGAGTTTTGTGGCGGTTCCTAATGGTTCCAATCAGAGCTCGGTCGTACTATCTTGGAGCGCTGCAGCCATGAAATTGCAAGGCGACCCTAGTCAATTATATATGCGTCTACGCATGTCAGAAGGTGCCTTAACAGATCTTACATCAGGCGCAGGCTCTACCATCGTCGATGAGCGTTCACTAGCAGATGGTCTTAACACAGGAGAGTATGCAGCCAATCCCATCCTATTTGTAGGTGAAGTAGAAGATCATATTATCCCAGTTGTAAAGGACTATGACTTTGGGGATGTACCAGCATCCTTTGAGTACAATAATTTAGGACAGCTCTTCGCAGCAAGACATCTGCCCGATGCAGGGTTGCTGCTCGGAGACACCATTGATATTGAACCCGCAGCACAATCCGTAGCAGCAGGAATGGATAATAATGGCGTAAATGGGGACGGCTTAGATGAAGATGCCGTGCAAGGCCCATTACCCTTACTAATACCAGGAACTGAATATGCAGTAAAGGTAAAGGTAACAAACAATACAGCTCAAAATGCAACCCTACATGCTTGGATAGATATGAATGGCGATGGGCGCTTTTCGAGCAATGAATATACCTCCTTGCAAGTCGCCTCCAATCAAGGACAGGAAACCGTAGAAGTGAAGTGGCCTATAACAACCTTCACGGGCTTAGGATCAAATACCTATATGCGCTTGAGGCTAAGTAGCGCAGTGCTTAAAGATGATATACAGACAGCTGATGTCGATGAGCGAGCCATTGGAGATGGCCTAACAACAGGACTTTATGGAGCCTATCCAATCAATGGAGAGGTAGAAGACTATATGCTAGCCGTAGACACCAGCATCGCCTATCCCCAAAGTTGTGATCCATCCGATAATCGTTTAGGGCTATTATCGCCCATCAAAGCACTTTACCACGGAAGTATCGTCAAGACAGCCAATGGAGATTTTCTAGTCTTTGGAAGTGGAGCCAATCCTACGGGCGGGCAGCAAGGCACACCCGCAAAGGTTCAGTCTGGTCTAAATGGATTTGAATTTGCCGGAAGCCCAGTAATGCTAACAGGCTTTAGTCATCAATATTTTCTACTGACGACTACCGGTCTATATACCTGGGGCTATGGTTATGGAGGAAACGTGTTTTCAGTAAACGCTAGGATGAATCAAGTTCCATTGCCCCCAGGGGTTGGCCCAGCTCAGGTGCAATTTATGGATTCCGGGAACTCCAACAATGATGGCGCAATTGCAATCTTAACCAAATCAGGAGAAATCTGGATACGCAGTAACAAGATCGGACTTCATGTACATGGGGATGGCAACTCCGATGCAGATGCCTGGCATAAGGTGATGTTGGATGCAAATACGCCACTAAGTGCAATGAAGGATATACGTATTGTAGGGGATGCAGCAATTGCGACAGACGGCTATACCTTCTACACCTGGGGAAGCAAAATAAGTTTAGGCAGAGGGCAGGAGGTAACCTCCAAAGGCTATGCAACCATTATGCAAACCCCTGCAGGAGCGAAATTGCCTATTATGCAACAAGAAATATCCGCTTCAAGCGGTAATTCAGCTTCCTATTATATTCGGGATGGAGCAGGAAAGGTCTTTGTATTAGGCGGGAATTTACGGGGGCAACTAGGCCTTGGGCACAATGGCGAAGTAACCAATTGGACAGCTATAGCCTTTATGAATGAACAACCTGATGAACCAGGTGTGCAGCCTGATGTGACCAAGCCCATTAAGAAAGTGATATGGATATCCGCCAGTAATAGTGACGGCCTCTATCCACACTTTAGCTTGATTACAGCGGAAAATAGAAATTATACGGTGGCTTCAAATGCCTCAGGAGGATATGGCTCTATTGGTGGAGCACCATCGGCCACAAGCGACTACCTCCCCACAGCAGTAACCATGAATGGCGGGACAAAGAAGTTGACCGGAAAAATGATCTATGTAGCCTCAGGAGGACATATCAGTATCCTGATTCGGGATAAGAGTGATCGTTATGGCTATGTTGGGCATACAATAGAAGGCAGTGATGGCTGTAATAGTTGTACAAATAACCCCGCTGAATTCAACTTTACCTTACCCCCTTCAACAGGGCCGGTATGTGGAAATACAGCCTATGATTTCGGGGATTTAGATGAACGCTATAATTTGGGCGATCAAGCCAGCCATCAAATAAAGTATAGTCAGCTTGACAACCCCTTAAAGTTGGGTAAGATTGCGGCAGATAGTGACGAAGAGCCCCAGTTTACAGTAAGTGGCAAGGAGAACAACGCAGATGGAGATGACCTGGATGGCAAAGGAAACTTAATAGATGAAGATGCCTTTGTCTCAGGAAGACTACCCGCAAAAACGGCAGGAGCAGCCTATGTATTAAAAGTCCCACTAACCAATAATACCGGTAAAAAGGCATACCTGTATGCATTTATAGATTGGAACAATGATGGCAAATTCTCCGCTGCAGAGGCATTGGTAAAAGAAGTGCCCGCTAGTGATACCCCACAAGAAATAGAACTCAGCTGGGAGGATGTAGGCGAAATAGCAGGCTGTAGCAATGAAATGATGCGGAGTTTTATCCGATTGCGCCTGACCACAGATCTCCTAGTCGATGACCTGGATACTCCCGTTGATGAGCGCAGTCATCTAAAGGCAAGTGATGGTGAGGTCGAAGACTATTACCTAGACTGGCGATGTCCAGAAGTGCTCTACTGTTATTTACCAGGCATGGCAGAAGGAGAGGTCTTGGAAAGCAGTTTAGGAATAACTACTCAGGAGAAAACCTTAACTGAGTCTTATGACAATTGGCCCATAAGTCGTCATGGTGCTTGGCTGGTATTAGAGTCAAAGACCAAGGGATTTGTATTAAACCGAGTGGCCTTTACGGCCAGTGGACTTCCAGTAGGAATACCCGCAGATCACTTTGTAGAAGGCATGATGGTCTATGATAGCAGCAACAACTGCTTAAAGGTGTATACGACAGCAGACAATGGACTAACCTATAAATGGTTTGATATTAGTCAACAAAGCTGTCCACAGTAAAGAATAAACATGTTTATTATATATTTTAAGCTTAATTAAATGAAAAATGTTTTAGTAGGAATCGGATTATTAACCATGACAAGTGCACATGGGCAAATGGTGGTAAGCAAGCAAAGTACCCATAACAGCTCAGTCTCATTAGACTTTGCCGATTATGAAAGTCGCGGTCTCATACTTCCCTATGTAGAGCAAAAGGCAAATATCACAGAAAACGGTACCCTGATATTTGATATGCTAGATAAGAAGGTGAAATACCTGAAAAACAATGCCTGGTTTGACCTGAGTGTTAATAGCTCAGGCAAGGTAGACCCTGGTTTAGAAATTGGCGGTACAGAAGTGCAAAATGCCAAAGTAAGTATAGGCAAGCAGACTGCAGTAGATGGGGTGCTCGTCTTAGAGGATGCAGATAAAGCAATGGTCTTACCCCGAGTAGCAGAGCCACATTTAAACATAATAAATCCAAGTGCAGGCATGATCGTTTACGACACAACCAATAAGCTTTTAGCTGTTTACAATGGAACAGTATGGTCCTTTTGGGGACCTAAATTGGCGCCTTAAATGGCCTAGTTAAGGTATTACGTTTTACAATATTATATTAAGTAAGTATGCGTTTAAGATGGAAGATGAAATGCTTAATAGGTTTCATCTTGTTCTGTTTGCTGGCTCAATTAAATACATATGGGCAGCCTTTAATGAGGGAGAACAATAAGACTAATTATGAAAACCCACTAGTTAATAAAAAAGAGCCCCTAGCGGCCAGGGCGGATGTAGCTACAGGCTGTACCGCGCTCGAAAATATAGTAGCAAATAGTGTGCGCACCTACAACAAGGTGCAAGTCACCTTTAGCTTTTCAGGGAGTATAAGTACCAACCCAAACAGCTATGGAAGTTGCACCGGCATAGGCATTCCTAGAAACTCCCTGAGAATAGGCGAAAAAGGCGCTTGGAATGGAAGCCTCATCTTTGATAAACCAGTAAATGATATCGTAATCTATCTTACTGCCACGGGCCCAAATCGTGAAGAGGATTTTATCTTTACCTCCAATGCTGGGCAAATTTCAATCAGCTCGGATTATTACTGTGCCACGACAATCAAAGGAAATGTGATCTCAAGTGGGAAAGATGCGATCAGTCCATACGGAGGAGGAGGGCTTTTTAGGCTGACAGCCCCAAGGCCCTTTACTAAATTAGAACTACGTGGTTCAGGAGGAGATGGAGGCTCCTTAATCGCCATTTGTTCAGAAAGTGTACGCCCACAGGCTCCAAACCTTTCCCCCCTGACCCCAGCCCAACAAAGCGTATGTCGCAAAGAAGTACCCCAGAGGTTAACCGTATTTGCAACTGGAAATGAACCCCTAAGCTACCAATGGTATAAGCATAGCTATAACTCCAATATAGGTGGACAGGCTATAACTGCTGCAAAAGCCTCCAGCTATACCCCATTAGCGGACAGGGTTATGGGAGTAAGCTATTATTATGTTGTCGTCACAGATGCATTTGGGAATAGCAAGAGTTCCGATGTAGCCACAGTTCGAGTCAAGGACTGTGATTTTGTATGTTATAAGCCAGGAGCTAAAGTGGGCAAGACCCTGGGTACCAAAGTAGGGCTAACCACCTTAAACTTAAACCAAGATAAGCTGACATGGCCCTTGAACAATAAGGGAGCTTGGCTAGTACTAGAGTCCAAGACCAAGGGCTTTGTGCCAAATAGAGTTCCCTTTGACAGCTCAGGCAATCCCATAGGAATAGCCAGTCAGAACTTTGTTGAGGGGATGCTAGTTTATGATACCCGAAACAATGTCCTGAAAGTATATACCACGACCAACCAAGGCTTAAGCTATGGCTGGTATGAGATGAGTGTACAAACCTGTCCCGACTAACAGACAAGTTAAAAGCGGAGCAGTAAATAAGTAAAGTGATTTATAGGATAGCGAATCCCAATTCATATTCATTAAGTCATTATTAAACCAAATTAAATTATGATAGGCCCTTTTAAAAATCCAAACAATAGGATAATTGTTTTGAACCCCTAAAAGCAATAAATTTTTTGCTTTACAGCGATTTTTCAAGTATTAATTCGGAAAATGTTACTTCCGCTTGAAATGTGTTCGATAATAATGTTATTTTTAATCATTATTTATAAACAGCCGGCTTATGTTACAGGAGTCTACCTGCTGTAGCAATTTTATAAGCCCCAAAACGAATAAATTATGAAGAAATTTTTCAGATCGATTTTTGTGCTTTCATTCTTTGTGCTTTCTACAGGCACAACCTGGGCGCAGCAGAAATCATTTCAATGGAAGGAAGCTTCTGAAGGAGGTTACAGCTATAAATATGTAACGAATGACCCCACAGAAGCCCGGTTCTATACCTTAAAAAATGGTTTAACCGTTATCCTAAGCCCGAATAAGAAACAACCTAGGATACAAACCTATGTAGCCACCAAGGCCGGAAGTAAGACCGATCCAAAGGATCACACAGGCCTCGCACATTACCTAGAGCATATGCTTTTTAAAGGGACAGATAAGTTTGGCTCATTAGATTGGAGCAAGGAAAAACCACTCTTGGATCAGATCGATGCACTTTACGAGCAGTACAATTCTACCCAGGATGAAGCCAAGCGCCAAGCCATCTACCAGCAGATCGATCAAGTATCCGGAGAGGCTGCAAAATATGCCCTAGCCAATGAGTATGACAAGCTGATGAGTAGTATGGGCGCAGAGGGAACAAATGCCTTCACCTCCTTTGAGCAGACCGTATATATGGAAGACATCCCAAATAATGTCGTAGATAAATACCTAGCTGTTCAGAGTGAACGCTTTAGAAACCCCATCTTGCGTCTTTTCCATACCGAGTTAGAAGCCGTCTATGAAGAAAAGAATATGGGCTTGGACGATGATGGACGAAAAGCCATTGAGTCCATGTTTGAAGGCTTATTTCCCAATAATAACTATGGTAAACAAACAGTTATTGGAACGGTAGAGCATCTGAAAAATCCATCCTTAAAGGCGATTCGGGAATACTTTCAGACCTATTACGTACCCAATAATATGGGGGTAATTATGTCTGGAGACTTTGATCCCACTCAGATGATCAAGAAGGTAGAAGCAGCCTTTGCTTACCAAGTAGCAAAGGAAATTCCAGCCTATACCTTTGAACCAGAATTGGCCATTAAAGCACCCATTACCAGAGAAGTATATGGACCCAATGCAGAGTTCTTGTTTTTAGGCTTCCGCTTTCCAGGAGCAGCCAGCAAAGATGCACAATTGCTGAACTTGATGGCTAATATCCTCACCAATGGTTCGGCAGGACTAATCGATTTGGATTTAGTAAAATCCCAGAAACTACTAGGAGCTGGTGCATTTCCATATGTATTAAAGGATTATTCTATGTTAATCCTACAGGGAAGACCATCCCAAGGGCAATCCTTAGATCAAGTACGAGACTTATTACTAGCCTCCCTACAAAAGTTGCGTAAAGGAGATTTCTCAGAGGATTTAATAACCTCCATAGTTAACAATGAACGTAAATCCCAAATATCCCGCAACGAAAGCTATAAGGAGCGTGCAGAAGAGCTTATGTCGGCCTTTACTTCAGAGCAAGACTGGGCAGATGAATTAGCATATACCGAGAGACTGACGACCATTTCTAAGCAAGATATTGTAGACTTTGCCAACAAATACCTAAATGATCAGAACTTCGTAGCGGTCTACAAGCGTCAGGGCGTAGATGAGCAGGTCGTAAAGGTGGTCAAGCCAACCATTACCCCCGTATCCGTCAATAGAACAGATCAATCCGACTTCCTAAAGCAGGTCAACGCAATGCCAGAGTCAGCCATACAACCTGTGTGGGTGGATTACGACAAGGACGTGCAGAAGATGACCGTAAAGGAAATTGACTACGTAGGCGTGAAAAACAAGGATAATGAGTTATTCAGTTTAGTCTATCAATTCCAAACAGGCAAATGGGATAATAAACTCATCGGCTTAGCCGCAAACTACCTTGGCTTCCTAGGTACAAAAGATAAGTCCAGCGAGGACTTTAGCAAGGCATTTTACAAGTTAGCCTCCAGCTTCTCGGTATCCTCCGGAAATGAAGAAACCAATATTGCAATCTCCGGCTTGCACTCCAACTTTGATGAGACCGTAGTCTTAATTCAAGATCTATTGCGCAACTGTGTAGTCGATGAAGCAGCATTCAGTTCCTATATAGAAAGACTGAAAAAGTCACGCACCAATGCGAAAGAAAACAAGGCTGCAATTATGGAAGGTTTACGTGCCTATGCCAAGTATGGAGCGAATAATCCCTTTAACTACACCTATACAGATGCCGAGTTAGATCAAATAAAGGCAGCAGACTTAGTGCAGTTATTGCATGACTTTGCCAATATGAAGCATACAGTACTCTACTTTGGTCCGCATAACCTACAAGCGCTGACCGCACAATTGCCAAGCTTAAAAGTAAGTAAGGGAAATTATGTACAAGCCAGCAAAGGAGATAAATTCAAAGAGCTAGCTACCACAAAGAATCAAGTGCTTTTCGCCAACTACAATATGAAGCAGGCAGAGGTATTCTGGTTTAGAAATTCAGAACTATACAACAGTAGCAATACGGCAATCGCCTCCTTGTTTAACAATTATTTTGGAGGAGGAATGGGCAGTATAGTCTTTCAGACCATTCGAGAGTCAAAAGCATTAGCTTATTCAACCTATGCATTTTTTGGTTCCCCAGCTAAAAAGGAGAATCACTATAGCGTAGGGGCTTATGTAGGCACACAAGCCGACAAGTTTAACGATGCAATCGTGGGCATGAATGAACTCTTAAACGAACTTCCCGAATCCAATACCGCCTTGGAAATTGCAAAGGTAAGTTTAGTAAAATCCATAGCCAGCGAAAGGGTAATTAATTCAGCAATCTTAAACAGCTATATGGCCGCGCAACGCTTAGGCAATAAGACGGATATCCGGAAGACAGTCTATGAGCAGGCGCCAAAGTTAAGCTTCCAAGATTTAAACAATTTCCATAAGAAAGAAATGAGCAACAAGCCCTATGTATACTGTGTCGTGGCACAGGAGGAAAGCCTAAACAAGGCAGACCTAGAGAAACTAGGGGATTTCAAAAAGCTAAGTCTAGCCGAAATATTTGGTTATTAAGACCAGCTAATAAGCATAAAAAAATGGGCGGATATTCCGCCCATTTTTTTATGCTTATCTATTTAAAGTATAGCCAAGCGTCCATTCAATAAAGTCAGCCTTGCCTTTATGGGCTTTAATAGAAACCCCCGCATTAATATTCTTATACACATAGTACCGAGCCCCAGCACGCAGAAAAATACGTTGAATCTCCCCGTTAAACTCACTCTTATGCAAGTAATAGCCTACATTTCCATTAAGCACAAGGTTTCGATTTAAGACATGCGCCAAATAAAAAGAAGGCCCGCCCGAAAGCTTAGCTGACAATTTACCCTCCTTGTCCCCAGCAATATCATCATTATTCCCAGAAGCAGAATAGAACATATCAAAACCACCACCCATTCGCCATTTATGAGAAACATGCCTACTGGCATACACACTAAGGGTGGATTTAAAAAATCTACGGTCATCATCCCGCAGCACTTGCTTCCAGCCAATGCCATAATTAAAATGTAGCAAAACCCTTCGGCTATAATCTTCAATTGCACTTTTATCCGGTAAGATTGATCCTCCCTGTGGCTGGTAGGTGATAGAAGCCGTAACCGGAAAAAGATTAACGCCCTTATTGGGCAGTCTTAAAGCACCATTAGAAAAATGGTGGTAGGCTAGGCCAATTCCGGTGCGCCACTTTGGGGTAATCTTATACTGGGCCCGTATGCCCAGATCCAGATAAACATTGTTCTTAGCACCAATAACCAAGTTTAAAGGATTGTTTTCCTCATCATAAGGGTTAAAGTTGCCCGAAATGCCTAAGCCAATCCTATAATCAAATTCCCAACGCTTATTCTCCAAGTTACCAAAAGGCGTTTGGACAAAGCCATAGATCGCATACGGGCTGCCGAGGATGTCGGTATTAAAAGTACTTGAGTAAAAGCCAATACCATAAACAGGATTGTTGTAAAGCTTAAAATACTGGTCACTAGATTTTTGAATCTTCCAACCGACTTTAATATTTACCCCATTGTAGTAGGCACTTTCGAAGGTGCTATTCATAATTTCCTTCGCAGCGATAATACCTCCGTTTTCAACTTCAACCTCAATAATTAAAGGATTCGTCACCGCCTTCTTAATAGCAGTGCTATCAGTCTGGGCAAGAGTTGTTTGTACTGAGGCAAAGCCTATACAAGCTATAAAAAATATATTTCTCAAAGTTAAAACGTAATATTCTATAAATTTGGCTACGAAAGTACCAAAATATATTGATACCCGCATTTTTAAAGAGGTGTATGTAATAAACTGTAGTCTTTCGCTTATATAACAGCAAGTATCCAATTTATGTTTAACTTTTTAATGCTATTTTTTTGTCTAGCAGCTGGCTACCTACTTCGGCGCTGGCGAGTTGTTCCAACAGATGGATATAAGACAATAAATATTTGGGTCATCTATATAGGCTTGCCTGCGACAGCATTTAAGTACCTACCAACCTTAGTTTGGAGTCCAGAAATCCTGATTCCTATATTAGGGCCCCTGCTAATCTTTATGGGCGCGATAGTATTTATAAAGCTATTGAATTACTTTGTGAAGTTCTCAAAACGCACTTCACACAGCCTGATGCTCCTCGCAGGGCTAAGCAACACCTCCTTTGTAGGCTTTCCCTTAGTGATCAATTACTTTGGCGAGTCGCAACTGAAATGGGCCATAATCGCCGATCAGATGACCTTTTTTCTACTGTCCACCCTAGGCCTAGTTATAGCCCTCAAAGGCGGATTAGGAAGCAAGAAAAAGCTTACAGCCCTCTATATTGCCAAGCGGGTATTCAGCTTTCCACCCTTGTTGGCCTGTCTAGCAGCTCTACTTATCCCAAGGTATATAGATATTACAGCGCTCAATCCCTTTTTTACACAATTGGCCAGTACCGTATCGCCCCTGGCGCTGTTTTCTGTTGGCATGCAGCTAACCTTTGTCTTTTACAAGGCTGAGCTCTTTGCCATGCTAGCGAGCATAGGCTACAAGCTCATATTGGGACCAATCCTACTACTTATACTATTTTACAGTCTAGGCTGGAAGGGAGACGCCGTACAGGTGACCGCCTTTGAGATGGCTATGCCTTGTTTAGTATCTACCAGTGTGCTGCTCCAAGAGTTTAGACTCAATAGCAGGCTCGGCAATGCCATAATTGGCATGAGCATACTAGTAGGACTCCTAAGCAGCTTTGGGATATATATTCTGATAGGCGTTCTTTTGTAACTAATTCATTGTATTTTTTTCTTAGTGTACATTTCACAATATATTTTTTATATTTAGAAACGATTTATAAAGTCTAGATTAATGAGCATAAACTTAATAAGACGGGGAGCCTGTGCTTTAGCCTTATTGGCAACAAGTTTCTTGACCCACGCACAACAAAAACACGAACGGTACGCACAAATAATGTCGGGGATGAACCTCAGCTTTAGTATGGAAGCAATTCCCGGTGGGGAATTTGCAATGGGCAGCGCTGCGTCCGCTAATGCCGATGAAAAACCCGTACATACCGTAAAGATCAGCCCATTTTGGATGAGCACCTACGAAGTAACCTGGGATCTCTACGAACCCTATGTTTATAAAGACCTAGAAGTGACCCAATCCATTGCAGGCAAGGTAGCAGCAGAAGTAGATGCGGTGACGCGTCCCACCAAGCCTTATTTAGATATGACATTTGGAATGGGTAAGGAAGGACATCCAGCCTTAGCCATGACACATTACAATGCGATTCAATTTTGTAAGTGGTTGTATGTACGCACTGGCGTTTTCTATCGTTTGCCAACAGAAGCCGAATGGGAGTATGCATGCCGAGCTGGCTCTTCTACTGAGTATTATTTCGGGAACGATGCCGAAGACTTAAAAGACTACGCCTGGTTTACAGCCAATAGTTCAGGTCAGACAGCAATCGTAGGCAAGAAAAAGCCCAATGCATGGGGATTATATGATATGCTAGGCAATGTCGCTGAATGGACCTATGATCAATACAAAGAAGATTTTTATCAGCAGTTTGAAGGGAAAGTAGCCGACAATCCAGTCTCCATTCCAACAAGTCTGTATCCACATAGCGTGCGGGGAGGCTCATTTGAAAGCGAAGCAGTAGACCTGCGCTCAGCCTCACGGATGGCCTCTGATCCCTTTTGGAAGCAGCTCGATCCACAGATTCCAAAGTCCAACTGGTGGTTCCCAGAAGCGCCATTTGTGGGACTAAGATTAGTCCGCCCAGTACAAGCGCCTTCACATGCAGAAATCATGGCATACTATGACAAAGCACCGCTAAAAGATTTTTAAATTAACTCTATAAACCTAATATTATAATGGAAAGCTTAAAAAGAAGAGCGTTTATTAAGGCTAGCTCAGCAATTGCAGGAGCATCTGTTCTTGCTACAGCGCCTATAGGCAATGTTTTTGCTGCAGGGTCAGATGTAATTAAGATAGCCTTAATCGGTTGCGGGGGCCGTGGTACCGGCGCTACCTTTGATGCATTTGCTTCCGGGCAAAATATTAAATTGGTAGCGATGGCTGATGCATTTCAGGACAACCTAGACACAACATATAATACCCTAAAAGAGAAGTTTGGCGAGAAGGTAGATGTCCCAGACAGCCGAAAATATGTAGGCTTCGACGGTTATAAAGCGGCCATTAAAGATGCAGATGTAGTCATCCTGACAACGCCCCCAGGCTTTCGACCAGAACACTTTGAAGAAGCCGTAAAGCAGGGCAAGCACGTCTTTATGGAGAAAGCTGTTGCAGTAGATATACCAGGCGTACGCCGCGTATTGGCAGCGGCAGAAATTGCCAAAAGCAAGAAACTAAATGTAGTCGTCGGCTTGCAACGCAGGTATCAGACAAATTATAGAGAAGCCATAAAACGAATCCATGACGGGGCCATCGGGGATGTTGTCTCTGGACAAGTCTATTGGAATAGTGGAGGCGTATGGGTAAGGCCACGCAAGCCGGGTCAGACCGAGATGGAATATCAGATGCGTAACTGGTATTACTTCAATTGGCTATGTGGAGACCATATCGTAGAGCAGCACGTACACAATATAGATATCGCCAACTGGGTTAAGGGAAAATATCCCGTATCCATACAAGGCACCGGCAGTCGGGCGCAAAGGACAGCAAAAGAGTATGGAGAGATCTATGATAACTTTGCATTAGAACTAACCTATGACGATGGCTCTGTCGTATATAGCCAGTGTCGTCACTTTGAAGGCATCTCCAATCGCGTAGATGAAACCTTTCAAGCGACAAAAGGCCGTGTATATATGTCGGCCAGCAATCAGGCAATATTATGGGATGCCCAAGGCAAGGAGATCTATAGACATGATCCCAAAGGCAATCCAAATGCCTATCAACAAGAACACAAAGAGCTTTTCCAAGCAATCGCCAATGGCGAGTATAAATTTAATGATGCCGAGTATGGCGCATACAGCACCCTAACCGGAGTTATAGGGCGTATCGCCTGTTATACAGGTAAAGTGATTAAATGGGACAAGGCTTTAGAATCCACTATAGACTTAATGCCTACAAATTATGCATGGGATGCCTTACCAAAGATATTGCCCAATGAAAATGGCGAATATCCAATAGCTATTCCAGGAAAAAACACCAGCTTATACATCTAAGATTTGCAAAGGTTAATCTACATATTTAGCCTTTTGATATGGGGTTGCTGTGCATTTGCGCAGCAACCTAAATTTATTTTGGAGGGCAGGGGCCAGGGGACAAGCTACACAATTACGTATTACCACCCTAGCCAAGTAGTTACCAAGGCGGCAATAGATAGTCTATTGGAAATAATAGACCTATCCATGTCCACCTATAGGCCCGAATCCTTAATCTCCCAATTTAATGCACCCCAGACCAGTTCCATACCTATGGACAAGTGGATGCGTGCAGTTATGCGCCGCTCCTTTGCCGTACACAAGCAATCCAAAGGCGTATTTGATGTGACTGTAAAGCCCTTGGTATCCCTTTGGGGCTTTGGCCCAGAGCGCATTAAGGAGCTGCCTACAAAGGCAGCAGTGGAGGCTGCGCTACAGCTTGTGGGGATGGATAAATTGCAACTTAAAGGATCGCAGCTTATTAAGAAGGTACCAGGCGTAAGCATCGATCTCAATGGCATTGCACAAGGCTATACCGTAGATGTCTTAGCCGAATATTTAGCAGCGAAGCAGATTAAAAGCTTTCTAGTTGAATTGGGAGGCGAGATAAAGACCCAAGGCCTAAAGCCTGATCAGGAGTCATATAAGGTTGCCATTGAGCGGCCCGAAGGAGCGACAGGCGCAAGCTTTGTGCTCGCCTTAAGGGATATGGCCGTCACAACCTCCGGTAATTACCGCAAGACCTTTGATCATCAAGGCCGTAAGATACATCATCATATCAATCCATTTGATGGCTACCCACTCCAAAATAATATTGCAAGCGTAACCGTTATTGCGGCTAGCGCACTGGATGCCGATGCCTATGACAATGTATTTATGGCAATGCCCGTAGCGGAGGGATTAAAGTTGGCCAATAAGCTCAAGCAAGTAGAAGTTTATATTATTTACAAAGAAGGTGAAAGTTATAAAGAGGCATTCTCTACAGGCTTTCCTAAATATATACAAAAGTAAGCAACGGAAAATGCATAGGCCATGCAAGGGGCTAAAAGCCATGCTGCTTTTGCACATATAGCATATGACCAATTATAAAATTGATTAAATTATGAAAAGATCTGATTTTCTAAAAAATGGAGCAGCCTTGCTAGGAGGTTCAGTTTTGTTTAACAAGTCCAGTGTTG
Source organism: Sphingobacterium sp. (assembly GCA_030146225.1). Classification (GTDB taxonomy): domain Bacteria; phylum Bacteroidota; class Bacteroidia; order Sphingobacteriales; family Sphingobacteriaceae; genus Sphingobacterium. Next base: position 20,030 of record JASLCA010000126.1, read on the forward strand.
CTTCCTCGGCATCAGCCGTTTCTGAGATCAGCCTAGCTGGTCAGACATTTAATTTAGATTATGCACCACATCAAGGCATGTTTGCAGCTACCGCAGGCAAGAATTTTGTCGATGAGATACGCTACATGCATGAGTTGGGCTTTCGCAGCATAGAGGACAATGGCTTGCCAGGAAGGTCCGTTGAAGAGCAAAATAAAATAGGGGAGACCTTGGCGAAGCTCGGCATGCGCATGGGCGTATTTGTCGTGCCAAAAGGCGGGAATGGCGCCAACACATTAGCTGCCGGAAAGGCCGCCCATGTAGACATCTTTCTGAAAGGTTGTAGAGACTCCGTAGAAGCTGCCAAGCGGGTCAATGCCAAGTGGGTGACCGTAGTCCCCGGAGATTACCAACGCAACCTGCCTATAGGCGTACAAACCGCAAATGTGATCGAAGGCTTAAAGCGCGGAGCCGAAATCTTTGAGCCACATGGAATAACTATGGTATTAGAACCTTTAAGCGATACCCCAGATTTATTTCTCCGCTATACAGATCAGACCTATGAAATATGTAAAGCAGTAGACAGTCCATCCTGTAAGATCCTATATGATGCCTATCACCAACAAAAGAATGAAGGCAACCTTATCCATTTTATGGACACCTGTTGGTCAGAAATCGCCTATATACAAGTAGGAGACAATCCAGGACGCAAAGAGCCCACCACCGGAGAAATTAACTTTAAGAATGTCTTTAAGTGGATTAAACAAAAAGGTTATACAGGCGTGCTGGGCATGGAGCATGGCATGTCAAAATCAGGAGTTGCTGGGGAGCAAGCATTAGTAAATGCCTATCGGGAAGTCGATAGTTTCTAATTTGATAATTTAAAACTTTTATTATTTAGAGATAAGTAATATATTTATATAACTATAAACCTATGATCAAATGTCATCTTCAATAAGATTTAAACTATCGTTTATGATGTTTCTCGAATTTTTTATTTGGGGAGCATGGTTCGTTACATTGGGAACGTTCCTCATTCAAAATTTAAAGGCCTCTCAGTTTGAGATAGCCAATGTTTTCTCCACGCAATCCTTAGGGGCAATAATTGCACCCTTTATTATTGGAATGATCGCCGATCGTTACTTTAATGCTGAGCGCATATTAGGGATATTACATTTAGCAGGCGCCTTTTTAATGTTTCAGATGTACAATACAGCGGATATAACCTTGTTTTATCCCTATGTATTAAGCTACATGATATTATTTATGCCCACCCTATCCTTGGTGAACTCCGTTTCCTTTCGCCAGTTGAATAATCCGGAAAAGCAGTTTTCAAGCATTCGGGTATGGGGAACCATAGGATGGATAATTGCCGGTCTAACAATTAGTTTCTTAGGCTGGGATTCCGTAGAAGGAGCAGCTGTAGGGGCGCTGAAAAACACCTTCTTAATGGCATCCATTGCCTCCTTAATCCTAGGCTTGTTTTCATTTATCTTGCCAAAAA
>JASLCA010000135.1 GCA_030146225.1 Sphingobacterium sp.
TTATTAATAAGAACTGAACCTTGTATTCAAATAACAAGGAGATAAAAACACAAAATATTACATCTACTAAATAGACAAGATGAAAAGCATCGTAACAAAAAACACCTTTGTTCGCCTAGCCCTTGTGTGGCTTGTGGTCATCGGATTTATGCTCTTTGGGAACAGCTTTATGGGGGCAGACATGCTGATCCCTACTGCTAGCCTGATTTTTATGATCCTGCTTGCCACCATTATCGCGGCCTCCTTTGGCGTAGTTAAGGAAGCCGACCAACTGGCACACAAGCTGGGCGAGCCCTATGGCACGCTGATACTCACGCTATCCATAGTATTGATTGAGGTTATCTTAATTTCAGCCGTTATGCTTGGACCAGCCGAATCCCCCACCATTGGCAAGGATTCCATATTCTCGGTAATGATGATAATTATGAACCTTGTCGTGGGCTTATCCATACTATTAGGCGGATTAAAATATGGCGAGCAGGCCTACAATACCCAAGGGACGCTAAGTTACCTCTCGATGATTGTCGTGCTGGGTGGGCTTTCACTCCTCTTGCCCAACTTTATAGTTGGAGCCGGCGGAGGCATGTTTACTGCTATTCAAGCGATTAGTATCTCTACCTTGACGATCGTGCTCTACACCTTTTTCTTAGCCTTTCAGATGAAAGGCTACAAGCACCTATATATACAGCCAGCGGCAGGAGCGATGACTATTCCCTTTCAAGAGCGCAACAAGCTTGTACAACAAGAAGAGGACAACAGCGCAGCGCAACCGCAAGAAATATGGATACGCAGCGCCGTACTTATAGCGATGGTCCTCCCAATTGTACTGTTGTCGCACAATATGGCCACCGTAGTAGACTTCGGCATTCGAGCTGCCAGCCTCCCAAAGGAGCTGGGCGGTATACTAATTGCGATTATTGTCTTTACGCCAGAATCCATTACGGCGATTAAGGCGGCAATTAACAATGAATTTCAGCGGGCTATCAACCTCTGTCATGGAGCCTTTGTGTCTACTGTAGGCCTTACTGTGCCTGCGGTACTGGTTATTGGCTTGCTAACAGGCAAGCAGGTATTATTTGGCTTAAGCAGCACCGAGACGCTCCTCTTTACGCTGACCCTATTGCTTAGCTTAATTACCTTCTTGGGCAAGAAGACAAGCCCCATACTGGGCATTATACACTTGGTGCTATTTGCGATGTTTATGCTACTGGTCTTTAGCCCTTAATTAAAAACTTTTATTTATTAATTCATTAGACATGAAAAAAAACAAAGGAGCCATAAGTGCATTTATGGCCAATAACTACCTGCACTTTAATGCGGCAAGTGTAGTAGATGCAGCAAAAGGATATGAAGATCATCTAGCTGCTGGCGGTAAGATGTTAATCTCATTAGCCGGAGCTATGAGTACTGCGGAGCTGGGCATCTCGCTTGCAGAGATGATTCGGAATGACAAGGTGGACATTATCAGCTGCACAGGCGCCAATTTAGAAGAGGATATAATGAATTTGGTGGCACACTCCCACTACAAGCGGATTCCAAATTACAGAGATCTAACACCACAGGACGAACTGGACTTGGTAAACAATAAATACAATAGAGTAACGGACACTTGTATTCCGGAAGAAGAAGCCTTCCGCAGAATTCAGTCTCATATAGAAAAAATATGGAAGGATGCAGAGGCTAAAGGTGAGCGCTACCTTCCACATGAGTACATGTACCAACTGCTTTTAAGTGGGGTTTTGGAAGAGTATTACGAAATAGACCCAAAGAACTCTTGGATGCTCGCTGCCGCAGAGAAGAACTTGCCAATCGTAGTACCAGGCTGGGAAGACTCTACCATGGGCAATATCTTTGCCTCTTATGTAATTAAAGGTGAGTTAAAGGCCGCTACAATGAAAAGCGGGATCGAGTATATGGTATGGCTAGCAGATTGGTATAGCCAGCATGCAGTAGGTCATGGCGTGGGCTTCTTCCAAATCGGTGGTGGTATCGCAGGTGACTTTGCGATGTGTGTAGCGCCTATGCTAGAACAGGACTTAGAAAGAGAAGATCTTTTGAAGTGGCGCTACTACTGTCAGATTACAGACTCCACAACCTCTTATGGTTCGTATTCGGGCTGTATTCCCAACGAAAAGATTACTTGGGGTAAATTGGATGTAGACACCCCATCCTATGTGATTGAGTCGGATGCAACCATAGTTGCGCCCTTGATCTTCGCTTGGGTGCTAGACAAGTAACAAGGCCTATCTTCTACCGAGCAGCGCAGCTAAAGCGGACCTTAGCTGTGCTGCTCGACTTAAGGCCAGAATCAGCGGGTCTAGGCTTATCGCGCTGAATGCTTGTCCAACATGGCCGCGTTAAAGGCTTTGGACTGCCCCTTTGGTATAGACAAGCTCTGCCAATCCGCGCCCTTAAGCAGCTTCCCAATAAATACCACCTGTCCCATATGGCTAGCATAATGGGCTACCTGCCGATTAATGGCCTGTATAACCGAATGGCCTTCAGCGCGTATATAAACAGTACGTTCGAGATCATCTACAGTCAAAGCTTCTAAGGTCGCAAAGAGCACTGCCCAGGCCTGCTCCCATTCTATTAGCAACTGCGCCTTTGCCAAGACAACTTCTTCAAACTCGGCATCCCGATTGCGCCAGCTTTTCTCTCCATCACTCGTTAGGAAGTCCGTAAAGCGGGATTGTATATTAGCCGTTATATGCCGCATAATCATGGTAATACTATTGCTTCCAACAGCTGGAACCCAGTGTAATTGCGCTTCTTCAAGGGCATCAACTGTTTTATCGATAAGAATTTTACTATGTCTGAGCTCTTTGGTCGCACTTGTTAAATAAGTATGCATATTCTTTGAGTATATTTGCTTTCTGAACAATGTAAGAAGTATTTCTGAAGCTGAAAAAAATAATACAAAAAAATTAACGCACAGTACTTTACATTACCAGAATCTTTATTTATCTTTGCAGTCTCAAAATTAATTTTTTACAAATTAAAAACAAAATCAGGTAAATGCCTACTATTCAACAATTAGTTAGAAAAGGTAGAGTAGCTCTGGTTGACA
>JASLCA010000245.1 GCA_030146225.1 Sphingobacterium sp.
CTAGTTTTTAATCTCTACACCATCAATAATTAATTTCTTGCAGCTTATGTTGATAAAGGAATTCGTATCGGAGGCATTTATTTGATCATATATACCATCCAATGTAAGGGATTTTAATAAGATCTTTCGCGGGGCAAATTGAGCATAGGAATCCGTTATAAGCAGCTCCGCATTAAGATTAGGATGCTGTTTATTTAGAAGCTTGAGCAGCGAAATATCGACTATATCATAGCCAATTACAATATAACAAGGCTTTAGCTGCTCCGGCATGTCCTCAGTACTAACCGTAGGCAAGGTATAGCTGTAAGAGAATGTTTTTATCTTGGAAACGACAGTCTCCTCGCCATTATCCAGGGTCAGTTCTAGGCTTATTTGACGGTATTCATCCGATTGAGCTTGAAGGCTATGGGCAGCTGTACAACTTAGTATAAGTAGGCAACACAAACTTTTTAAGTGCTTAAATATGTTCATCTTCTCTGTATTTAATTTCGCAATATTATAATTTCGAACAAAGAAAACTAAAGACAATTTGTATTTGGAAGGGTTGGCCTTGTATTTGGTTAGCCGGCACAAAACTAGCCCTTGAAGAGCCCAAAAGGATGCGCCCAAACTATGGGAGCACAAGGCAATCCTTGCTTAACTTTGGCTCATCAAAGCTAGCATTGTAAGCAATAATCTAGCTTATATTATTAGATAAATGCCTAAATTTACTGGCAATTTAATTTACCATATGATTGGGTTTTACAGGCTGTCCAAGAAGAATTTAAGGCTACAGCCCAACTTTCTACTTTTAGCTGTATTCCTGTTGGCGCTGCAATTCTTCTGTCCCAGCCTACAGGCCAGTACAGAGATTGAAAGGCTGGCTGAAAAAGGCTATGCCTACCGATTTACGGATAGTTTAAAAAGCCTACGCCTACAGCAGGAGGCCTTGCAGCTGGCTATAACATCTAGCCGTCAAGCTGATGAAGCGATCTGCTATGCCTACCTAGCCATGACCTATAGGCGGCTATCACAACGAAAGGAGTTTACAAGGTATGCAGAATTGGCCTATGATGTAGCCCAGAAAAGCCAAAACAACTACGCTATTGCCTATGGCAACTGGGCTGTGGGCTTGCTCCGCTCCTACATCGATGACAAGCCTTCTGCTTTGCGCTATATGTTAAAGGCCTATGGCCTATTTGAAACGGCCCATGCAGATGGCAACTGTGCAAAACTGGGCGCTGACATCTCCTATCTCTTTGCTGCTGGGGATGCTGCAAAGACAAAGAAATATGCAGATGAAGCCCTTCGCTATGCGGAATTAAGCCATGACCCTGATAATATACTGCATGCCCGACTAGCCGTGGGGAGCTACCTCTCGGAGCAGTTGCCGGAAAAGGATACGGCTCAATGGGATCAGGTGCTAAAATTTTTCACAAAGACCATTCAGCTAGCCCAAGCCGCTGGAGACAAAATAAGTAGCAAAAGCAATCTTGGGGTAGCTCATATCAACTTAGCGGTGCTACATATGCATGCCAGTGAGAAGATGGACAAAGCCGCCTTTTTAAGCCAACTCGAGCAAGCCACACAAATTGGCAGGGATTATGGCCTACGCAATATATACCGCAGCGCATTGGGACTTCGAGGCCAGTACTTTCTACAACAAGGAGACTTCCGCAAGGCAGAAAGCCTTTTTAAGGAAGGCATTGCCTACCAGCATACGATGCCTTATACGGACAATGAACTATTTGCAAGCTTTTACGCCTGTCTAAAAGATCTTGCCTTGCAGGAAAAGCAGTATCAGCAATACGCCGCGTATGATCAGCTTTTCGATAAGTACAATAAGCTAAATTACAATGAAAATATCCAACAGATCTTGCAAAATACAGATGCGCGCTTTGAATCTGCCAAAAGACTTTCACGGATTGAGCAACTAGAAGCTGAAAACGCCTTGCAGCGGCAGAACCAGCTTTTAGGCTATGGCATAGCAGCTGTACTGCTTATTGGCTTATTGTTCTTGTATAAATCCTATTACTACCGCCAACGCTACTTTCAAAAAAGAGAAGATGTATTACAGCAGGAGCAGCAAAATTCCGCCCTTCAGGTACAACTTATGGAGAAAGAGTCCTTGGAGACGCTGTCTGAGAAGCTCGCCTTAGAAAGAAGGCTGCTCCAGTCCCAGATGGATCCGCACTTTATATTTAACCTTTTGGGAAATATCCAAAGCATTATCTTAAAGCAGGATCGTCTCCTTGCTGTCAATCACTTAGGCAAGTTTGCCAAGCTAACCCGACAAGTGCTGGAACAGTCTCGCATGGAGTACATAAGCCTAGAGACCGAAATCGATAGCTTAAAAACCTATATAGAACTGCAACAATTGCGGCTCAACAATAGCTTTGACTATCAAATCTACTGTGAACCAGCTGTAGATCTACAGCTAAGTATCCCGCCACTACTGCTACAGCCCTTTGTGGAAAATGCAATAGAGCATGGCTTAAAGCCTCTTGCTGGGCTTAGACGAGGTATCTTACAGCTAGAGCTCGAATGGGATAAGCCAGCAGAGCTGTTGCGCTGTAGCATTCGGGATAATGGGATAGGGCGTGCTGCCTCCAGGAAGCATAAGACAGGCGGTTCACACCGATCATTAGCCAGCAAAATAACCGATGAACGCCTAGCACTCCTACTCCAGCAAAACCCGCATACCCGCATGGAGATCGTCGATTGCGCAGCAGGCATAGCGGAATCGGGATGTATTGTCAACTTGTTTATACCTATACGTTAAAGATCATGTACAAAACAGTAATCGTAGAAGATGAGTACCATTTACGGGAGGCCTTAGCTATCCTATTAGGGATCATTGCTCCTAATCAGGTAGAAATTGTAGGCTACGCCGAAAATGCAGCTGAAGCCACAGCCCTTATCGAGCGCTTAAGGCCAGACTTGATCTTTATGGACATACAGCTTCAAAAAGGAACTGCATTTGATGTATTAAATGCCCTTAGCTATAAAAACTTTCATTTGATATTTACAACAGCCTATGATGAGCATGCCCTACGTGCATTTAAGTACAACGCCTTGGACTACCTCCTCAAACCAATAGACAGCCTAGAGCTTCAAGAAGCTATAAAACGCATTCCCAATAGGCTTACAACAGCT
>JASLCA010000270.1 GCA_030146225.1 Sphingobacterium sp.
CTGGCAAAACTTTGAATATCCGGATGTGGATTTTCAAAGCATCTCTTACTACGCAGCGCCTAAGGCAAAGAAGCAATTGGATAGTTTAGATGAGGTTGATCCTGAGCTTTTGGCAACATTTGCCAAGCTGGGCATTCCATTAGACGAGCAAAAGATTTTGGCTGGAGTAGTAGCTGTGGATGCTGTATTTGACTCGGTGTCTGTAAAAACGACTTTCCGTGAAAAGCTAAAAGAACAAGGGGTTATCTTCTGTTCATTTGGAGAAGCCGTGCAGGACTATCCTGATTTAGTAAGAAAGCATTTAGGAACTGTTGTTCCACAGACAGACAATATTTATGCAGCCTTGAACTCTGCTGTTTTTTCAGATGGTTCATTTGTGTACATCCCTAAAGGCGTAAGATGCCCTATGGAGTTGTCTACTTACTTCCGTATCAATGCACAGAATACGGGTCAGTTTGAGCGTACGCTTATTGTAGCTGATGAAGGTTCATACGTTTCTTATCTTGAGGGCTGTACCGCGCCGATGCGGGACGAAAACCAACTGCATGCTGCAGTGGTGGAGCTGATTGCGGAGACGGACGCGGAGATTAAATACTCTACGGTTCAGAACTGGTATCCTGGAGATAAAGATGGGGTAGGTGGGATTTACAACTTTGTAACCAAGCGTGGTATCTGTAAAGGTGACCGTGCGAAAATCTCTTGGACACAGGTTGAAACGGGTTCAGCTATTACTTGGAAGTATCCTGGAGTTATCTTAAAAGGAGATTATTCTGTAGGTGAATTCTATTCGGTAGCCTTGACACGTAACAGACAAGTGGCCGATACAGGGACTAAGATGATTCACCTTGGCAAGCATACCCGTTCGAAAATTGTTTCGAAAGGAATCTCTGCTGGCTTAAGTCATAATAGCTATAGAGGCTTGGTGAAGATTGGTCCTAATGCGGAGAAAGCAAGAAACTTTACGCAGTGTGACTCCTTATTAATCGGAGATCGCTGTGGCGCACATACCTTCCCTTATATAGAAAGTAAGAACCGGACTGCGATGTTGGAGCATGAGGCAACTACCTCTAAAATTGGAGAGGACCAAGTGTTTTATCTAAACCAGCGTGGTATTGATTCGGAGAAAGCAGTAGGACTAATTGTTAATGGTTATGCTAAAGAGGTCTTAAACCAACTTCCAATGGAGTTTGCGGTTGAAGCACAGAAATTATTAGCCATTTCTTTAGAAGGTTCAGTAGGATAGTCAATAATAACAGAGTAGGATAGGCGCTATTGTAGCTTATCCCACATACTCAATATAAATATAAGATGTTAAGTATAAAGAATTTGCATGCGTCTATTGAAGACAAACAAATATTAAAAGGATTAAATCTGGAAGTTAAAGCAGGCGAAGTGCATGCAATTATGGGTCCTAACGGTGCTGGAAAAAGCACATTGGGGAACGTTTTGGCAGGTCGTGATGTCTACGAAGTAACCGACGGAACAGCTAATTTGGATGGTGTAGATCTTTTGGATCTATCTCCAGAGGATCGTGCGCGTGAAGGTTTGTTTTTAGCTTTTCAGTACCCAGTTGAAATTCCGGGTGTTTCGAATATTAACTTTTTGAAAACTGCTGTAAACGATATCCGGGAGTACAGAGGTCTTCCGCCAATGGAAGCTAAGGAGTTTTTAAAGATGGTGAAGGATAAGCAACAATTGGTTGAGTTTTCAGCTAATTTAGCAAATCGTTCGCTTAACGAAGGTTTCTCTGGTGGTGAGAAGAAACGTAATGAGATCTTTCAACTAGCCATGTTAAATCCAAAGTTGTCTATCCTTGATGAGACGGACTCTGGATTGGATATCGATGCCTTGCGCGTGGTGGCAAATGGTGTAAACCAATTGCGCTCTAAAGATAATGCCTTTGTGGTTATTACCCACTACCAACGTCTATTGGACTATATCGTGCCTGATTTTGTGCATGTGCTTTATAATGGTCGTATCGTAAAGACCGGAACCAAGGACTTGGCCTTGGAATTAGAAGAAAAAGGTTACGATTGGTTAAAAGAATATGATACGCAAACTGCTTAATGAATTTATCTATGGATAAGTCAAATAGCGGATTGATAAGGAATGATATGAATACAAAAGTTGCAGATTCATTATACGAACAATTGGTTTCTACTTTTCAAGAGTTAGAAAGCGTACAAGAACCTTCTTCATTGAAGGCTATACGCCAAACGGCTTTTGAGCGCTTTCAGCAAGAAGGGTTTCCAACGGTTAAGCATGAAGAATGGAAATATACAAATCTACATACATTGGTCAACAAAGCTTATTTGTTGAATTCAGATGTAGAGGTTGACCATGTTGATGTGCGTAAGGCAGATATACCTGGCTTGGATGCACATCGGATTGTTTTGGTAAATGGACAATATGTTTTAGCTTTTTCTTCCTTGGAAGATGAGGTTGGCCTTACGGTTAAACCAATAGAAGAGGCTTCTTTAGAGGCTAATTTTCAAGCGCATTATGCACAGCATGCCGACAAGTCGGATAACGTGTTGGTGCAGCTCAATACAGCTTTGCAAACAGCAGGTGTCTACATCTCCTTAGCAAAGAATAAGGTGTTGTCTAAGCCGATTCACCTGATTCATGTTGCTACTGGCGAGCAGCCATTTTTTGTGCAGACACGGAATCTTATCGTGTTGGAGCAGCATGCTGAACTGGAATTGATCGAGTCCTTTATCACCAGCGATGGTACGGTACAGAACTTGAATAATAAGGTTACTGAGATTGTCGTGCAAGCGGATGCCAAGATGCATCATTACTACCTTCAGGTAGCAGATGCAAGTGGAAATTATATACAGCATACAGAGGTTTACCAAGAGAAGCACAGCTTGTACAACAACTACAACTGTAATCTACCAGGTGCATCCTTTGTTCGGAATAATATTAATGTTCGCTTGGACGCAGAGCAGGTAGAATCCCACCTATACGGAATTAACCTAACATCGGGTTCACAATTTGTGGATAACCACACGGTTGTGGATCATATGAAGCCGCATTGCGAGTCTTATGAATGGTATAAAAATATCCCACAGGACGAGTCTGTTGCTGTCTTTAATGGGAAGATCTTTGTTCGTGAAGATGCGCAGAAAACCAATGCTTTCCAGCAAAACAACAATATGTTGATTGGGGAAAAGTCAACGGTATATGCCAAGCCACAATTGGAGATCTTTGCCGATGATGTAAAGTGTTCGCATGGTTGTACGATGGGACAGTTTGATGATGAGGCCTTGTTTTATCTACGTGCTAGAGGTATTGGGGAAGAGTCCGCAAGAGTTTTGCTGGTGCATGCCTTTGCCTTTGATGTTACTTCTCGTTTCTCGAATGAGCTGGTACGTAGCTATGTAGAGGGTTTAGTCGAATCCGGATTAGCCAATTAATTTTAGTTTTCCATTTTAATATAATAAGAAGCGTTTGGGTTTACCCAAACGTTTTTTTTGTGCCCCATTTAAGGGATTCCGACTTGATTAACCTACGGCTATTTGCGCAGTCTACTATTGTGCTGAATATATTTTTTCAATACTTTTTGTCTTTAAAAGGCGGCTGGGAGTAGGTGGGCTTTAGGGGATTGGAGTTTAGGCGTTGGTTTATAGACAAACAAAAAAAGTCTTTGGGCTATCCAAAGACTTTTTCTTAGAGCGAAAGACGAGATTCGAACTCGCGACCCCAACCTTGGCAAGGTTGTGCTCTACCAACTGAGCTACTTTCGC
>JASLCA010000287.1 GCA_030146225.1 Sphingobacterium sp.
AAGACGAGTTAATCGACTATGCTATACGTTCAGGTGCACCAGTTGAGGTAATCGAAAATCTACAAGCTTTGGAGGACGATGGCGAACCATATGAGAACATCGAAGAAATTTGGCCGGACTATCCTACCAAGGATGATTTCTTTTTCAACGAAGACGAGTACTAAAACAACATAAAAAACGCCTAAAAAGGCGTTTTTTATGTTTTAAACAATGGTTTCACTATGAGAACAGTCGTATTTACACTGATTTTTTGGGGCTTGGCTTTCGCTGCTAAAGCCCAAAGTCCGAGCGCAGAACAATTGGACATCACCTTAATGCAAGCCTTTATACAGGATATATCCAACGAGGAACTACGTGCTGATGTGATCCTAAGTAAACATGTACTATTGGCCAAGGAGCTTGACAATGACAGCTATGATTACTTAGAGGCTAGTATTGATGAAATCAGACTCAATTTAGCCGATAAAGACTTAAAAACGCTAGAATTTATTCCATTTAACAAGCTTCCTCGGAAGGAGACTCGGGATATTGATCCCGAAGGAAAGCCTACAGATAAAATGTACTTTATACGCTATAAGGGGCGACAGCTTTTTGCCCTCTACCTAGCGCAGGATAAAATAGCCTCATTTACACTGGTTTCCAAGGGCAACAATCTCGCTCACTTTGTAACTTATTAATTTCTAGAAAAATTTGCACTTCCCTAATTATTTATTGATATTTGCTTAAAGCGATTTTATAAAGATGATTTTTTCAATGGTAAATAAAGCATGGTGGTGGCACAACAGTTAATGTTGTGGCGAAAACCTATTGCTTGAATTGTTTACCTCAAAAGATAGTGGGCTTGCCTTAATGGCAAGCCCTTTTTTTGTTTATTCCCTAAACTAACTATGAAAAAGATACTAGCTCATTTACTTGAGTACAAATCCTTTAGCAAGGAAGAAGCCTATTCAATATTGACAAATATTGCGCTAGGAAAATATGATGCACATCAGATAGCGGCCTTTATGACCATCTATGGCATGCGCAGCATACGTGTAGAAGAGCTGAGTGGCTTTCGGGATGCAATGTACGATCTATGCCTAAAGGTAGACTTTCCAGGCTATGAACTTATAGACCTATGTGGAACTGGAGGGGATGGTAAAAACACCTTTAATATTTCAACCTTAGCCTCCTTTATAGTGGCTGCAGCAGGCTATCCAGTTGCTAAACATGGAAACGTAGGGGTATCCTCGGGCTGCGGCTCCTCAAATCTTATGGAGTTCTTGGGCTATAAATTTACCAATGATAAGGAGCAACTGACGCGTCAATTAGAAACGGCGAATATATGTTTCTTACATGCGCCCCTTTTCCACCCTGCGATGAAGACAGTGGCCCCTATCCGTAGGGCGCTAGGCGTTAAGACCTTCTTTAATATGCTAGGCCCGCTTACCAACCCAGCCAATCCAAAATATCAAGCTGTAGGTGTTTTTAGCTTGGAGCTCGCACGTCTTTATAGCTACTTGTACCAACAGACAGATAAACAGTATAGCATTATCCACAGCTTAGATGGCTATGACGAAATCTCTTTAACTGGGGATTTCAAGGTGATCAACAACCTTGGCGAAAATGCCTTTGATGTCATGTCCTTGGGCTTTGAGAAGAATCTATTGGCCAGCAGCATTAGTGGCGGAGAAACAGTGGAAGAGGCTGCGGCAATCTTTACCAGCATTCTAAAAGGGAAGGGTACGGAAGCCCAAAATGCGGTGGTACTCAGCAACGCAGCATTTGCTATCAATACCATAAGCCCGCAAAAAAGCTTTGGAGACTGCTACTACGAAGCAGAAGCAGCATTGATGAATGCTAAGGCACAGCAGGCCTTCGCTAAGCTTATCGCCAACTAAGATGGCTGCCCTACGCGTCAAGGTCTGCGGCATGAGCCAGAGCGACAATATACAGGCATTAGCCAAGTTGGAGATCGATTACATGGGCTTTATTTTTTACAAAGGCTCGAAGCGCTATGTAGCAGCCCCCAAAATAGCGGATATTCCAGCCAGCATCAATAAGGTGGCCGTATTTGTCAATCCCAGCTTCGCCGAAGTGCAGGCCCGCATTCAGGAGGGATTTAACAGCATTCAGCTGCATGGAGATGAGTCGGTGGAGTTTTGTCGTCAAGTAAAGGCAGAAGGCATTAGCCTGATAAAGGCCTTTGGCATACAGGATGCCGTGGATTGGCAGCAGCTAGCCGATTACTTGGAGGTAGTAGACTACTTCTTATTTGATACCAGCAGTGCCGCATATGGAGGCACAGGCAAGGTCTTTAACTGGAGCCTGCTGCAAGCCTACCCCTACGAAAAAGCATACTTTTTGAGTGGAGGCCTAGACTTGCTCAATATCCCGGATGCCCTAGCCTTGGAGTCATCAAAATTGGTAGGCTTGGATTTAAACTCGAAGTTTGAGATTAGCCCAGGCCTGAAAAATATAGAAAAAATTAAACAAGCTTTGAAAATCATAAAAGATGAGTAAGTATCAAGTAAACGAAAAAGGATATTACGGTCCTTTTGGAGGAGCGTATATACCAGAAATGCTATTCCCTAATGTGGAAGAGCTACAGCAGAAATACCGAGCTATTATGGAGGAACCGAGCTTTATAGCGGAGTTCAATGCACTCTTAAAGGACTATGTAGGCCGCCCCTCGCCCTTGTATTATGCAAAGCGCTTGTCGGAACGCTACAAAACCAATGTCTTCTTAAAGCGTGAAGACCTGAACCATACAGGAGCACATAAGATAAACAATACCATTGGCCAGATCTTATTGGCTGAGCGCCTGGGAAAAACGCGTATTATCGCCGAAACAGGAGCCGGACAACATGGGGTTGCAACAGCCACAGTCTGCGCCTTAAAGGGTATAGAATGTGTGGTTTATATGGGCGAAGTCGACATTCAAAGACAGGCCCCAAATGTAGCCCGCATGAAGATGATGGGCGCGAAGGTAGTAGCCGCGCAATCCGGCAGTAAGACCTTAAAGGATGCGACCAATGAAGCCTTAAGAGATTGGATAAACAATCCTGTTGACACCCATTATATTATTGGTTCAGTAGTTGGGCCACACCCCTACCCTGATTTAGTAGCCCGCTTTCAATCCATTATTTCCGAGGAAACAAGAAAGCAGCTCAAAGAAAAAACCGACAAGGAACTGCCAGATTATGTACTTGCCTGCGTTGGCGGAGGCTCTAATGCCGCGGGCATGTTCTATCATTTTCTAGATGAACCTAGTGTACAACTGGTCGCAGTGGAAGCAGCAGGCCATGGCGTTGACAGCGGTGAGTCGGCCGCAACGACAGCCTTAGGCAAAGAAGGCGTGCTACATGGCAGTCGCTCCCTATTAATTCAGACCGAAGACGGCCAAGTGATTGAACCCTATTCAATCTCAGCAGGCTTAGACTATCCCGGTATTGGCCCGCAGCATGCATGGTTGTTTAAAAGCGGACGCGGAAAATATGTAAGTGTTACGGATGATGAAGCGATGAATGCAGGCTTACTTTTGACGCGCTTAGAAGGTATAATCCCGGCAATTGAAAGCGCCCATGCACTTGCTCAACTTGAGAAGATGGAATTCCTAGCCACGGACAATGTGGTTGTTTGTCTTTCTGGACGGGGGGACAAGGACCTTGATAATTACATGAAACACTTTGGATTTTAGAAAAGATGAGTACACACAATATATTTAGCAATAAAGACAAGAAAGAGTTGATGTCCATTTACTTTACGGCCGGCTATCCCGAGCTGAACAGTACAGTAGACATTGCAGAAAGGCTTGAACAGGCTGGTGTAGACTTTTTAGAGATTGGCTTTCCCTATTCAGATCCAATAGCAGATGGTCCTGTTATCCAACAAAGTTCTGAAGTAGCTTTAAAGAATGGCATGACATTAGAAGTGCTGTTTCAACAATTAAAAAACTTAAGGGAACGGGTTTCCATACCTATATTTCTAATGGGCTACTTCAATCCCGTGCTACAGTATGGAGTAGAACGCTTTTGTAAATCCTGCCAAGAGGTAGGCATCAATGGAGCTATTATTCCTGATCTTCCCATGTATGAATACGAAGCGCTGTATAAGGATGTATTCGAAAGTCATGGGATCAGTAATATCTTCTTAATCACACCCCAAACCTCTACAGAAAGAATACGGAAGATCGATCAGCTCTCTACCAACTTTATCTATGTACTGTCAGCCAATGCCACGACAGGAAAGGATTTAGCGGTAAATAATGCATCGGAGCAGTATTTCCAACGATTAAAGGATATGGAGCTAAACAATCCCTTAGTAATTGGCTTTGGCATTTCAAATGCGGAAACCTTCCACAAAGCCACAAGCTATGCTAAAGGCGCCATCCTAGGCACAGCCTTTGTGCGCACACTGGCTAATCCAGATTACCTGGAAGGCATTGCGCCCTTTATAGGCAGCATACGCCAAGAGGCCTAAAACCAAAAAGCCATAGTGTCAGAAAGCTTTATTTCCAAAGGAATAAAGCTTTCTGACTAAATTGCACATCTATACTAATTTTATAAATCTGTTTATAGATGGTTCACATATTTAGCATAAAGTCTAAACACGGCAATAGCAGTTACTAAAAGTAATACAGCCATTGATAGTGAGATCTCGGGGGTTAATTGTAAATCTTCCATTAATTTAGGTATAAAAGCTGGTTAGTATTATCTTATACCATAAATATAATTAATCATTTGGACAAATAAAAGATTTTTTAAATCTTCCTAACAGAATAATTACAATTGAATGTCTCAATTAACAATAAATTAATCAATATATTTGTCAGGTAATGAAAGTACTTGTATCCTATATTCTGCTCTTTTTCTATGTGCTAACATGCACAGGGGGATCGGTATATATGCACCAATGCAATGGAGGCTCAATACATATTACCAAGGAAGATGCAGCAGATATGCACAAAAGTTGTCCGATGTGTGCAGAGCAACACAAGAACAATAAGGTTGATGCAAATACCTGCCCAATGGATGAAGATCGTTCTTGTTGCAAGGACATCAAGATTGACTTAAAGAAAAGCAACGACGATGCTGAGCATGCTCAACATGCGCCTGTATTTTTAGGCTTATCCCCAGCAACAATTACTTTATTCTGGATTATAAGTTTTCAGATCAGTTCAGAAAACAATCTTAATCCGCCAACCATCGAAGCCCCGCATCTGCTCGCCTCGACCAATCCCACCTATCTCATTCTGTGTAATTTCCGAATCTGATCCACTTCTTTTTATTTTTTTTGAATTAAGGGTTGTATTTATACAACAAGTATGCGTTAAAGCTGAAGCTGGCTGCTTGTAAAAGCAGGCTTGTCAGCCAGAAGCAGGGTGCCGCAGTAAGCATTACTTATGGACCTCTGGCTTCTTGATAAAGGCTTTTTCAATTAATAACATTTAAGTAAAGATCTGAAATGAAATCATTTTTTAAGGGGATAATAACCATCCTATTTATAAGCCTATACAGCGTATCTTTTGCGCAGAAGGCAAGCAGCATTAGCTTTGAAGTTGCAGGAAGCTGTGGCATGTGTAAACAAAGAATCGAAAAGGCAGCCAAAATCAAAGGTGTATCCGAGGCAAGCTGGGATGTTGCCAGCCATAAGGCTACCGTAAAGTTTGACAGCAAAACAACCAATGCACAAGCTATTAAGCAGGCAATTGCAGATGCTGGTCATGATACTGATGAAATAAAAGCTAAGGATGAAGTCTATGAAAAACTGCATGAATGCTGTTTATATGATCGCCTAGATGGCGCTAAGGCTGATGCCCATGCGGGACATAATCATAAAGCCGGTGAAGGCCATGACGATCATGCCGGACATAACCATAAAGCAGGCGAAGGCCATGACGATCACGATGATCATGAAGACCATGGACACGAGCATATTATTCGTGGAGTCGTTGTAGAGGAAAATGCAAAAGGTGAATTAACGCCGATCCCAGGGGTCAATGTATACTGGTTAGAAAACCCAAAAAATCAATTGCAGACAAATGCCAATGGCGTCTTTGATATCAAACATGAAAAAGGCAACAAGAAGCTAATCGTGAGCTTTGTGGGTATGAAATCCGACACCGTAACCGTAAAAAACTTGCATGAAGTATTGGTAATCCAAGCCAAGAACAATGTTTTGGAATCTATTGTCGTATCTAGAAAACAACGTTCAAATTATATCTCAAGCCTTACGCCTAACCGCGTAGAGACAATTACGGCTAAGGAACTTTTCAAAGCAGCTTGTTGTGATTTAAGTGAGAGTTTTGAGACCAATGCATCTGTAGATGTGGTCAGCAGTGATGCCGTTACGGGATCAAAACAGGTACAACTATTAGGTCTAAGTGGTATTTACACCCAGCTAACGGTGGAAAACCTACCTGGTCCAAGAGGATTTGCATCCCCACTAGGCTTAAACAGCATGGCTGGTCCATGGATTGAGTCCATTCAGATTTCAAAGGGTATGGGCTCTGTAGCCAATGGCTTTGAGAGTATGTCAGGACAGATCAACGTGGAATTGAAAAAGCCACATAATACCGATAGACTACACTTTAATGCCTATGCAAATAATATGGGCAGAACAGACATTAACCTAAGCGCTGCACAGAAAATCAATGACAAATGGTCGGTGGGCTTATTGCTACATGATAATTTTATGTACAATAAAACCATGAACTTCAGTGACAACGGATTTAGAGATATGCCTGTAGGTAATATTTTCTCAGGTATTAATAGATGGCATTATGAAGATGGCAAGGGATTAATCGCACAATTTGGGGTTAAATACCTTAATGATGATCGTACAGGAGGCCAGATTGACTTCAATGAAAAGACCGATAAGCTTACGACAAATAAATATGGATTAGGCTTTGACATTGAGCGCATTGAAGGCTTTGCAAAGATTGGCTATGTATTCCCGAATCATAAATTGCGTAGCATAGGCTTACAGCTATCTGCTTCCCACTACAAACAAGACAGTTACTTTGGTCTAACCACCTACAACAACAAGCAAAATAGTGCTTATGCAAACTTTTTATACCAAGACGTATTAGGAAGTGTGAAACATAAGTACCGTGCGGGCTTATCGATCTCGCATGATAATATGAATGAGTCTATACTTCTTAACCAATTTGATAGAAAAGAGACTGTTTCAGGAGCATTTGTGGAATACACCTATGCCCCTACTGAAAACCTTGATGCAGTCTTAGGCTTACGTCAGGATTACAATAGTATCTATGGCTGGTTCACTACACCTAGAGCAGTAATCAGGTATGCACCTACTGCTACCACAACCTTACGCCTAAGCTCTGGCCGTGGTCAACGTACCGCAAACATCTTTGCCGAAAACTTGGGTATTTTTGCATCCAGCAGACAAATTGATTACACGAAATTAAGCAATACAAATGGTACAGCCTATGGCTTAGCGCCAGAGGTATCGTGGAATACCGGCTTTACCGTTGACCAAAACTTCCAATTATTCGGAAGAGAGTCGGGGATTTCATTAGAATTATTCCACAACAGCTTCTCCAACCAAGTTGTTGTAGACTTTGAAAATCCAAGAGAGGTTTCCTTCTACAACCTAGATGGCAAGTCCTTTTCCAACAGTATGCAGGCGGAGTTTCGCTTTATGCCAATACAGCATTTCGAAGCACGTATGGCATACCGTTATTTAGATGTGCAGACCGATTATCAAGCAGGTAGATTGGAGAAGCCATTAACAGCAAAACACAGAGGTTTTGTCAACTTAGCATACAACCTACATAGCGGCTGGAGCTTTGATTACACCTTTAACGTAGTCGGCAAGAAACGTCTTCCATCTACAGCAAGCAACCCAGTTGAATACCAATTAGGCGAGTACTCAGACTCCTATGTTACAATGAATGCACAGGTTACCAAAAGCTTTGGAGCGGACAAGAATTTCAGTGTATATATAGGTGGTGAGAACTTAACAAACTTCTACCAGAAGAACCCTATCCTAGCATTTGAGGAGCCTTTTGGCAACCATTTTGACACCAACTTATTATGGGGTCCAGTTGCAGGTCGCTTATTCTACACAGGGGTACGCTATACCATTAAATAAAGATAGTATTTTCTATAAAAAAGACGCTTCCAAACCCTGGAAGCGTCTTTTTTTTGTCATAAAAGCCTATTTATCCCAGTTATCCAGATTCCTACAGCATTTTTACAAATAGTACTTGTCAACACAACTTCCACTTAGTAGTTTTGCGGCAGATGGCATTTAAACTGGTTCACTTTTTTGTATTGCTTTGTTACATTAATATCCTCGCTTATGAAGTGGGGGGCAACAGCTATGTGGAAAATCGGACAAGCATATTAAATGGGGAATCCATCTTGGAATTTGTACTCGATGATGTCTTAGACCTTCCTATTAGTAAATCTGCTTCTGATGTGGAGATTCTCTATGAAGAGTATAGAACCACGCAACAACAGGCCTACCTACTGCCTGCTATCTTAGTGGTACTTTTCAGCTTTGGTCTTGCCATTGCTCCTATTGTAGAGCGCATAAAACACCCCCTGTATACCGGTAAAAAAAGACAGATAATACCAGGGTATTATGCATTCCTCTACCGTTACAAACCCTTCTAATTTAATTCTTCCTAATATTTTCCTAATTCATAGGATTCCTTTGCTGCAGAAGTAATTTCTAGGCTATGGCCCTTTGCTGTTCGGACTTTGGTTATCCAGGCAATACTGCCTGCTGTCGCTTTAATTAAAAGCCAGCGGGATAATAGTTTCCTCATTAACCTTTCAAGCAACAGCGACTAAGCCAGCGGGTGACAAATGCCTTGTCTAGAAAATCTTCCAGTGGTTTATTATTCAATCATTTTTTTAAATTTCATCACATGAAATCTATTTCATTTGCATCCTCCCTATTGGGAGTCCTGCTTCTTGCGGGCGCTTGCGTAAGTAAAAGCTCGGAAAACAATCGTGAGCCTGCCAAGCAAGTTCCGGTAGGCACCCTTACACGTATGGACACCATTATTTACAAGGAATATATCGCTGACATTCAGGCTACAAAAAATGTAGAATTAAGGTCCAGACTCAGCGGATTTTTAGAAAAAATATATGTAGATGAGGGCGCACTCGTCAGCAATGGGCAAGTCCTTTTCAAGCTTAATGACAGTGAGTACAAGGCTGATTTCGCCCAAGCGGAAGCCGTTCTAAATACCGCAATTGCCGAAGCAAAGAAGGTGGAGCTGGAGAAAGAAAGAACCAAAAGACTGGTTAGCAAAAATATTGTCTCAGAAACCGAAAGCGAATTAATAAGTGTTCAGCATAAGGCCGCCTTGTCCAAGGTAGAGGAAGCTAGGGCAGCATTAAACCTAGCCCGTACAAAGCTCTCACAGACTTTAATTCGCGCTCCCTTTAGTGGACGTATAGACCGCATCTTGCTTAAAGAAGGTTCTCTACTAGCTGAGGGCTCACTTTTAACCAATATCTCGGATCTAAAAAGCCTGCATGTATACTTTGATATTTCCGAATCTGAATACTTAGAAATGTCCAAAGATGCCAGCTTCAACGGAACCACAATTAAGGATCCTGTAAATTTAATCTTAGCCAATGGGCAAGCCTACCCGCATCAAGGGCAGGCACAGATTGTAGAAAGTGAATTTGAACCCAACACGGGCTCAATTTCCCTAAGAGCGAAATTTCCTAATGCCGAAGGCTTGCTAAAACATGGTGCTTCAGGTCGTATTGGGGTCCCAATGTCTAGTGGCGAAAACTTGTTTATTCACCAAAAATCCGTATTGGAAATACAAGACAAGACCTATGCCTACCTGCTTTTGGACAATGGCACGGTAAAGATGCATCCTTTTAAGGCTGGCGCTCGCGTAGGACATTTCTACATTGTAGAGGATGGCTTAGACGAAAATCAAAAGATCGTATTTGAGGGTGTTCAAGCATTACGCGACGGCATGCAGGTGCAGGCAATAACGCAAAAGAAATAATGTCCTATCCAAATTAAAGAACATGTTTGAAACATTTATAAAACGACCGATATTATCCTTGGTCATATCGATTTTCATTACCCTCTTGGGACTGTTGGCCTTGTTTACCTTGCCCATCACGCAGTTCCCAGACATTGTCCCGCCATCGGTGGTCGTTACGGCCAACTATACGGGAGCCAATGCAGAGGTAAGTACCAATGCCGTAGCCATCCCGCTTGAAAAGGCGATTAATGGCGTGGCCGGCATGACCGCTATGAATACGGTTACCACCAACAATGGCACCACCCTAATCCAAGTCTCTTTTAAGGTAGGTGTTGACCCCGATATTGCCGCAGTGAATGTGCAAAACAGGGTTACCACGGTCTTGGACGAATTGCCTGAGGAGGTAATTAGAGCTGGAGTAACCACTGAAAAAGAGGTTAACAGCATGCTGATGTACCTGAATATATACACCGATGATCAGACAGCCGACGAACGCTTTATCTACAACTTTACGGACATTAATATCCTAAAAGAGCTGAAGCGAATTGAAGGTGTGGGCTTTGCCCAAATTATGGGGATGCGGGATTATGCGATGCGGGTATGGTTAAAGCCAGACCGTTTAGCGGCCTATCAGATTTCCACTGATGAGGTTATTGAATCCCTACGCAGACAAAATATTGAAGCTGCCCCCGGGCAAACGGGAATAAGCTCGGATAAAATGGTCAATATGCAGCAGTACGTACTGCGCTATCCAGGTAAATTCTCAGAGCCAGAAGAATATGAAAATGTACCCATACGGGCTAATGTAGATGGATCCATCATTCGAATTAAGGATATTGCCGAGGTAGAATTTGGTTCCTTAGATTACGAGATGGTATCCAAGACTGATGGTCGTCCATCGGCTTCCATTATGCTGAAACAATTGCCAGGATCCAATGCCCAAGAGGTTATTCAGCGGGTTAAAGACCGCATGGACGAACTCAAAGGCAGTAGCTTCCCAGCCGGCATGACCTATACCATGGGCTATGATGTTTCTAGATTTTTAGATGCTTCAATCTCCAGCGTATTAATCACGCTTATCGAAGCCTTTATCCTAGTATTCTTGGTGGTCTTTATCTTCCTACAAGATTTCCGAGCCACCTTAATTCCGATTTTGGCCGTACCGGTATCCCTAATTGGAGCACTCTTCTTTATGCAGATGATGGGCTTTTCCATCAACCTGCTTACATTATTTGCACTCGTGCTAGCGATAGGGATTGTGGTCGACAACGGAATTGTCGTCGTCGAGGCCGTCTATGCCAAGATGGAGGATGAACACCTCCCGCCTATGGAAGCTACCTTAGCCGCAATTAAAGAAGTAGGAGGTGCGGTTGTGGCCATTACCTTAGTGATGTCCGCCGTATTTATTCCCGTCGCCTTTCTCTCGGGACCTGTGGGCATATTCTATAGACAGTTCTCCTTGACACTGGCCTCAGCAATTGTGATTTCAGGCATTAATGCCTTGACCTTAACGCCTGCATTATGTGCCTTAATCTTAAGATCACCACATGATCGCAAGCCTTCAAACAACTGGTTAGACCGCTTCTTTAAGGGCTTTAACAGGCGTTATGACAAGCTGGCAAACAATTACAAGTCCCTCCTATCCCGAATAGCTGGACGTCGCGTTCTAACGCTACTCTTATTAGCTATTTTCTTTGTGGCAACCTGGGGAACAAGTGCCATCCTCCCTTCAGGCTTTATTCCTACAGAAGATCAAGGGATGGTATACTTAAGTGTAACCACGCCTCCAGGCGCAACTGTGGATCGTACCGAACGTATACTCGATGAAGTGGATGTGATCGCTAGAGATTTAAAAGCCGTAGAAACGGTATCCACCCTAGCAGGTTACAGCATCTTAACGGAGGTTTCAGGGGCCTCCTATGGTATGGGAATGATTAACTTAAAGACATGGAAAGATCGCTCCCAGTCTGTTGATGACATAATCAATGAACTTCGTGCCAAGACTGCACATATTGCCGATGCGGACATTGAGTTTTTCCCTCCACCTACCGTTCCTGGATTTGGAAATGCGGCCGGCTTTGAGCTCCGTCTACTAGACCGCAGTGGTAGTGAAGATCTAAACCAGACCGCCGCTGTGCTAGACAAATTTATAGAGGATCTAGCAGCTTCCGAGTCCATTGAGTCCGCAAGCTCCAGCTTTGATGTTAGTTTCCCACAGTATATGTTGGAGGTTGACTATGATTTGGCGGCTAAGAAAGGCATATCGGTAGAGAATGCCATGAATACCCTACAGACCTTAATGGGGAGCTTTTATGCGACCAACTTTATCCGGTATGGACAGATGTACAAGGTTATGGTGCAGGCGGATCCGCAGTACCGTAAAAAGCCTGAGGATGTACTAAACCTTTTTGTGAAAACAAAAACTGGAGAGATGGTGCCTTACTCTGCATTTGTTAAGATGAATAGAATCTACGGTCCTGAACAGATTACCCGTTACAATATGTTTACCTCAGCGATGATCAATGGTCAGCCTGCGCCAGGTTACAGTACAGGGCAAGCCATTGAAGCCGTGCAAGCCTTGGCCGCAAAACTCCCACAAGGCTATAGCATTGAATGGGCCGGGATGACCCGCGAGCAGGTAATTTCAGGCGATCAAGCCTTGTATATCTTTGCGCTCTGTCTGGTCTTTGTGTACCTCTTGCTATCAGCACAGTACGAAAGCTTCCTCCTCCCCTTGCCGGTAATCCTATGTTTGCCAGCAGGTATCTTTGGAGCCTTCTTATTCCTCAAACTCTTTGGCTTGGAGAATAATATATATGCACAAGTCGCACTGGTCATGTTGATAGGCTTATTAGGAAAGAACGCCATCCTTATTGTGGAATATGCTGTCCTCAAACAAAAGCAAGGTATGGATATCGTACAAGCGGCGATAGAAGGTGCTTATGCCCGTTTACGACCTATATTAATGACATCCTTTGCCTTTATTGCGGGTCTAATCCCCTTGATGATGGCTAGCGGTGCGGGAGCTATTGGCAACCGTACTATTGGTACCGCCTCAGTGGGTGGGATGTTAATTGGGACGATCTTAGGTGTTATTATTATTCCAGGATTGTACGTGCTCTTCTCTAAAAGAAAGAAACGCGTACCTAAAATACCATTAGCGATACTGGCGCTCTTTTTCTTTGCCATGTCCTGTACAGTGCCAAAACATATGCAGACTACAGCTCCTCAGGAGCTACCTGCTGAATTTGGCATGAATATCCCTAACGGTACAGACAGCTTAAGCCTCGCTAGCGAAAAGTGGCAGGAGGTCTTTAAAGATGCCCAGCTGAAACAACTTATTGATACTGCTTTGGCCTACAATTATGACCTCAAGCAAGCCATACAGCGTATAGAGCTTGCGCAGGCAAGCTTTAAACAACGCAAGGCGGCCCTGCTCCCGAGCTTGGATTTAGCTGCTGAAGCAGGCCTTCAGAAATATGGCTTTTATACAGAATCGGGCATTGGGAATTACGACTCCAACTTCTCGGAAAACCTGCAAGCGGATGAAAAGATTCCAGGACCTGCTATACCAGACTATTTTGTAGGCCTTAGAGCATCCTGGGAAATAGATATTTGGGGTAAAATTAAAGCCCAAAAGCATGCAGCATTTAATAACCTATTGGCTAGCAATGAAGCAAGGCGCTTAATAGAGACGGAGCTAATTTCAAATATTGCCACCGCTTACTATGAATTGATTAGTCTGGATGGCAAAATCCAAGTCTTTAACAGCAATATAGCGCTTAACGAAAGAGCTTTGGAAATTATCGAGTTGCAAAAGGAGGCTGGTCGCTCCTCCTTATTAGCCGTTGAGCAGTTTAAAGCGTTTTTAGCACATGCAAAGGCGCAACGCGCACATACGAAACAGGAGATTAGCCTATTGGAGAATCATATCAACTACTTGTCTGGTCGATTTAACAAGCCTATTCTGCGTGCTACGCAACAGCTAACACAACTCAACCTCTTTGACAGCCTGCAAGTTGGCACGCCTATTCAATTGCTTGGCCAACGCCCAGATATTCGGGAGGCAACCTTTCAATTGATTGCTGCCGAACAGGAGATAAAGTCTGCAAGAGCAGCCTTCTTGCCAGCAATTGTCTTGTCGCCCTATATAGGGCTGCAATCCTTTAGCTTAAATAAGCTGGTTAATGTAGAAAAATCCCTCAGCTATGGCTTGATGGGCGGATTGTCAGCTCCACTCCTAAATCAGCAGGTGCTGAAAGCACAGTATGCAAGCTACAAAGCCAATTATGGCATCAACTTCTTGGAATATGAAAAACGCGTCTTAAATGCCTACAATGAGGTCTCTAGTGCAGTACAGATGCAAAGCCATATCCAAGAAAGACAGCAGTATATTCAGGAGCAGGTACTTGCCTTAAAGGCAGCAGTAGATGCGGCAGGGGAGCTATTTATAGCAGGACGCGTCTCCTACCTAGATATTATTACAGCTCAAAAGGATGCATTGGAAGCCCAAATTGATGAAGTGGACATACAAAAAGAAAGAATTATAAATCAAATCCTTATCTACAAAGCCTTAGGCGGTGGATGGAATTAACGCAAAAGGGGAGTTTAAAACTCCCCTTTTTTTATACGAATATTGCTTTTAATTCTTGATACAAGCGAGCTGTAGGCAAGCCTATAACATTTTCATATGAGCCATTAATTGACGAAACCCCGATCCATCCTATCCATTCTTGAATGCCATAGGAGCCTGCCTTATCCAAAGGCATAAACTTGTCCACATAATACCTTAGCTCGGCATCAGACAATGCCGCAAAATGTACCTCTGTAACCTCCACAAAACTGTATTGCTTTTCTTTATACTGCAAGGCCACAGCAGTCAGCACCTGATGTGAGCGGCCTTGAAGCGTCCGAAGGGTCGCTAGCGCTTCCTCCTTATTCTGAGGCTTGCCCAAGATATTTCCTGCATGCAGCACGATGGTGTCCGCAGTAATAACCAAGCTGTCCGCAAAGGCTACAGGATCAAAAGCTTTCAACTTCTGGAAGGCAATATGAGCCACAATAGCCGCAGGAGCTAAGTGCGCATCAAAGGATTCATCCGTCTCTTTAACGATTACCTTACTTTGAATGCCCATCTTATCCAACAAGTCCTTCCGACGCGGGGACTGAGATCCCAGCACAACCGGAATATCCTTTAACAAATCCAATAACATACTATATACTTTTAAGGCCAGTGTCTACAGACCACTTGCCCTGTAATTTCAATATTTTCTCGAGCACATCCCGTACGCAGCCCGCGCCGCCTTTAAAAGGGGAAATATAGCTGGATACCTGCTTAATCTCTTCTACAGCATCCTTTGGGCAAGCCGCAATGCCTACCGCTTGCATACAAGAAAGATCTGGAATATCATCCCCCATAAAAAGTACTTCAGAAGCTGTAAAATGATGTTTCTCTAGTAAGTCTTGGAGCAGCTCCAGCTTGTTGGACACCCCCATATAGACCGCATGTATGCCTAAGCCTTCCAGTCTTTTGCGTACACCAAGGGAATTTCCGCCTGTAATAATGGCGACAAACAGTCCTTGCTTAACGGCCAATTGAAGCGCATACCCATCCTTAATGGAGAAAGTACGCAACTGCTCGCCCAGCTCGTTGACCTGTACCGTCCCATCTGTTAACACCCCGTCAACATCTAAGAAGACAGCTTTGATGCCAGCTAAATCTTTTAATATCATTTTCAAATGTAATAAATCTCAATTTGATTCGCCCGCTTTTACTAGAATTATACCGGTGGCAGATGTCGCCACAAGTAAATCTGCGTATTTGACATTGGGGAAGGTTAAAATTGCTGTTGAAATGTTAAATTTAGTCCCTAAAAAAAACAACAAATAGCATTAAAACACTTGCAAAAACGATTAAACTAATTCATTTCTGCCAGTGAATTATCTAAAGCAGACAGTCTATCAAAAGAATGTCAGAAACTAGTTGTTTTCACAACTAAACTGTTAAAACTATTGTCAGGTATTATTATTTGCCTTATCTTTGTGGTGTAATAAGAGCGGTACTTTTAACAGAAAGTAAATCTCAATATTACTGATAAAAATTGTCTTTTCATAATTTAGGTTTATAATTGGTTAGTAGCAAACCCTGGCGCCCATCGTCAGGGTTTTGTTTTATACACGATTTTTATTCCATTGGTAAGCCTGCTAATGAGATTAGGGGCTTCTGCCCTTTTGACTTAAGCTTAAACTGGCTATTTATAGCGGTATAATCACTAAAAAAACCCGCATTTCTTAAGTAAAATGCATCCTTATTAATCCCGCCTCCATAATCCATGCGGTATTGCTTGCGGGCAGTAGCATCCGCTGTAAATTTAGCCTCCTCACATGCATGCCAGTTTCCATTTACATCACAAACCCACTGATTGCTAAAGTTAACTTGACGCTCAAGGTCACCTTGACTGGGGATAAAATTCTCTAAGAAGGAGTGAAAACGCTTTAAGTACGTCTGGGTATTGGGGCGCAGAAACTGAGCCACAAACTTCCATGCCCCCTCTTCAGGAGCGAAAAACCAGGCTGTATACTCGGTATAATTGTCCGCTACTGGACGTCCCCGCAAGAGGAACTTATAGGTCTGGCCTGCCTGCCAATTGTAGCGCATATAGGACTGCCCTCCGGATCCTTCATTCCCAAATTCACCGGCATGTACCCCAGCCCCCTTCTTTACCAAGATGATCCGCTGTGCTTCAGGTATCTCCTTGGGATCGTCAGTGGTAAATGGGCTCCAAACGGAAAAGAGTATGCGACGCTCCTGGGCACTATTAACTTGCATCCCGAAGTAGCCTTCTGCAAAACCATTGGCCATAAAGTAGGATCCGATAACATCTGAAGCCTGTGGAACGGTGACTTCATTGTAGAAGTATTCAATATCATCTGCTACAGGGACCGCATAGCCCAGGTGCACCGAAGGACCTCTGCGCCCCCAGTAATAGAAATTATCCGTATTGTCGACTACATACCTAGCCGACTTAATCAGACTCGACTGCCCTGCTATCTGATAGGCCTTTACGCCTGGAAGCTCTCCTGATACACTGCTGAGTACAATAGCAAGATAGCCTGTGTCCTGCAATCCTACTAGGCCTAGGTCTAACAGCCTATGACTATCTGAAGGCTTAACTGCAAGTTGAAACTTCTGCTGCAATACCGTTACGGACAGCTGAGCCGGCTTCTGAACCGCTCCCAAGGCTATTTGCAAGCGAAAGCTCCCTACCGCTGCGAAGCGAACAAAGGTCTTTAGTTCGCCCTGGGTAAGCCCAGGAAGCAAGCCTTCGCTTGCATGCAGCAACTTGCTTTCTACGGGCTTCTGCCAACTATTGCCCGCTATTGGAATCTGCACGCTAAGGGAGTCAATCGTCTTTGTTTGGGCTTTTAGCATACCGCTCAGCGGCAGCAAGAGGGCTGCTATAAAGAGCAGTCGTAATCTTTGTTTCATATTTAATAGCATGACTAGAATAAGGTAAGCCTAATTTTAGGCATAAAATTAGAGTAAAAACAAAAAACCGATTGACTCTTTCAGAATCAATCGGTTGTGTATTTTAAATATTACTTAAATCTACGACTTCCCTTTACCTGAATCGGTAGGCTTAATAATAGATGTTCTCATATCCGTATCGGCTTGGATATTTTGCATTTTATAGTAATCCATAATACCCAAGTTTCCTGACCTAAAGGCTTCAGCCATGGCTAATGGTAGCTGGGCTTCAGCCTCAATAACTTTGGCTTTCGCTTCTTGCGCTTTGGCCTTCATCTCTTGCTCACTGGCCACAGCCATTGCACGACGTTCTTCTGCACGCGCATTAGCCACTTTTAAATCAGCCTCTGCCTGATCAATCTGCAATTTCGCACCTATGTTTTCACCAATATCAATATCTGCAATATCAATCGATAGAATTTCAAAGGCAGTACCCGAATCTAATCCTTTAGATAATACCGTTTTTGAAATCTTATCTGGATTTTCTAACACCTCTTTATGGTTCACAGATGATCCTATCGTTGTGACAATACCTTCCCCAACACGCGCTAAGATAGTTTCCTCACCTGCACCCCCAACCAATTGGTTAATGTTTGCACGAACGGTAACCCTAGCCTTAGCAATCAGCTGAATCCCATCCTTTGCGACTGCAGCAACGGGAGGCGTATTAATAACCTGTGGATTTACAGAAAGTTGTACCGCATCAAACACGTCACGTCCCGCTAAATCAATTGCAGTAGCTAATTTAAAATCCAAAGGGATATTTGCTTTATCAGCAGATATTAAAGCCTTTATTACACGATTTACATTGCCACCAGCCAGATAATGTGTTTCAATATCGTTAGCTGTCAAACGTAAACCGGCCTTGGAGGATATAATCATGGCATTGGTCACCAAAGAAGGCGGTACTTTCCGTAAACGCATCAATACCAGATTCAACAAACTGATTTTTACATTCGATAATTGTGCTGTAAACCATAAATTAACTGGTAATAAATACAGCAATACAAAAAAAGCAATAATGCTTCCAATAATAATTAGAATTAAGCTAATTCCTGGTTCCATAAAATTAAATTTTACTAGTTTCTCTAAAGATATTGATTTATTTCAAAAAAACGGGCACAAATCGCATAAAATAAAGCGCAAAAGCATTATTTTTTTTCGTTAACAGCCTGAATATTGCTATCTTAAGATAATCATCATAAAACCCAAAGAAATCCTATACCATCAACTATGAGAAGCAATAGACTAGTCGACGATTTAACTACAGCATTACGTCGAGCTGATCAAAGCGCGTATAAAATGCTGCATGCGGAATTAATTAAGAGCAATTGGCAGCTCGGGAAAATACTGACCGAAGCCGATGCTGTGGATTCCCTAAGTAGTGCTGACTTACAGCAGTTAAGCCTAGAACTTTCGGAGCTATATGGGATTGATATAAAGGCTACAGATCTACAGCTCTACATGCAGTTTTACAGACAGCACCCTATCCTCGACAAGCTTTCTATGGAGCTCTTATGGACTCACTATCTCCTGCTGCTACCAGTTAAAGATGACTTAGCAAGGGCATTTTATCAATGGCAGGCAGCCAAGGAACAATGGACCATTGCCCAGCTGCAAGAGTATATAAGTCTCAATCTATTTGAAAAGTTTAAGCAAGAGCGAAGAGAAAATAGAGAATTTACAAAGCCCAGAAGCGCTGCCCCTGCTCGAGCAGATGGCCTACATACCTCGGACATTCACCTGCATAACTTTCTGATGCGCTTCCAAAAGCAATCCTCAACAACTTAAGCTACATCCCGTACGAAGGCCTGTACCTATTATGCTTAAAATACCAGAATTTTATCGCTAAACAATAAATATTATTTTAATCCATATTAAATCCACTTAAATAGATTAAATACTTATTTTTGCGACGATAAGAAAATTCTTTTACATCGCATCCTATGGCATTGATAAGGGAATTCTATGAAAGCATTATTCCGCAGGAATAACGGACTTAAGGTTTGAAGATTTTTAAGCTAAGAAATTGTATCTTGAGTTTTAATTGAAACAGTTCCAAGCACAGCGAGAAGAATTGTTAGCTGCTACAACGAGTACAGCTAGCCTAATTCTTAGCGCTAGATTGTATTCAGGTTAAAAGCTACAGTAGGGAGTTTGAGAATTTTTTTATTGAAAGCGAATAAAAACACTTATGAAGAAGGAATCTATCCAAAGGTGGAAAATTTTCACAGGCATTATAGCCGCTTATATTATTGTACTCAGCATTGTTGTCTTTTTCTTCAGCACCTTGTCGCGCAAGGTGGATGACATCAAAGTGCTGACCGATCGCATGCAAGATCGAATTGATCTTCTCGATGAAATTGATCAACTATTTATTGCTGCTGTACAGCAGAAAGGCATGTATTTCTTTGCCAACGATCCCCAAGCCCTTATCCGATTAGCCACTATAAATAGTGAAATCCAACGCCCTTTAAAGAAGCTAAAAGGCCTCACGGCAAACAATAAGGATGCGGCTTCACACCTAGAGGTTTTATCGCGTAGGTTTCAACAGT
This sequence comes from Sphingobacterium sp., assembly GCA_030146225.1. Classification (GTDB taxonomy): domain Bacteria; phylum Bacteroidota; class Bacteroidia; order Sphingobacteriales; family Sphingobacteriaceae; genus Sphingobacterium. Next base: position 20,057 of record JASLCA010000287.1, read on the forward strand.
TTTTCAGCCGAGAGGAGCTGCGTGCACAGGAGAGTAATTCTAGCAAATTAAAGGCTGACTTTCTGGCTAGTGAGCAATCTATCTCGCACAAGGAAATTATTATCCTACGGCAAGAGCTTGTCGAAAGCAAGCAAAGAGAAACTACGGATATTTACAATGAAATTAAAAGCATTAAGCGTACCAGCTATATCCTAACGGCCTTGCCTTTTCTTTTTGTAATCTTCCTATTTAGTCGCATAATACGCATTTTCAAAGAGCTGGGCCTTCGCTCTAAACAGACCCACCTACTAAACAAGGAGCTACAAGGGGTACGTACGGACATTGAAGATGCCAACTGGGTGCTTCAGGAATCTAGCGTGCTCAATGAGGCCATTAGCGGGCTGGATCATGAGGAGGAGATTGCGCAAGTGAGCTTTGATACAGTCCTAGGATCCCTTGGATTTTATGCAGGAACCATGTATATCAAAAAGATGGATTCTCAGGAATATCGCCTCAAACGCAAAACTGGAATAAACAAAGACAGCTTAGTCCTCAGCAGTTTTATTGAAGGGGAAGGACTTCTCGGACAAGTTACCGAAGCCAAGGGGATCCGAGTTATTGAAGCAGTAGAGGAGCGCTTGATACAATCTGCTTCCTCCTTGACTACTGACGTTATCAAGCAGGTTATACTCATCCCTTTGGTCTATGAAAATCAAACCCTAGGCATCCTGGAGATTGGTGGAGAATTTGATGCGGACACAATTCGGCCTCGAATATTAAGGTATCTGCAACGCATCTCCAGAACGATCGCAATGACGATCAAATTTGGTCAAAGCCGTACACAAGTAGAGCATCTTTTAGAAGAGACGCAACAGCAGGCAGAAGAACTGGAAGCGCAACAGGAAGAGCTCCGTATCACTAACGAAGAGCTAATCTATAAGACCAATCTATTGGAAGCATCCGAGGAAGAGTTAAGGGTGCAACAAGAAGAGCTTCAACAGTCCAACACGGAGCTGGAAGAGAAGGCTAAACAGCTGGAAGTCCGCAACGAAGAGCTTAACACGGCACAAATCGTGGTAGAGGAAAAGATTCAGGAGGTTGAACTTGCGAGTAAATACAAGTCCGAATTTATGGCCAACATGAGTCATGAACTGCGCACTCCACTCAACAGCATACTGATCCTTGCGAAATTGCTGCAAGGCAATGCCAACCTAACTCCTGAACAGGTAAAATTTGCTTCAGTAATTCATGGAGCAGGTAGCGACTTGCTGGAATTAATTAATCAACTGCTTGACCTCGCTAAGATAGAGTCTGGCAAAGTGGAGTTAAACTACGAACGCATAAACCTGATTGAATTTACGGATAATATGGAAGGCCTATTTGCCGTAAATGCCAAGGAGAAAGAAATCCAATTTAATATCCTGATCGACAAAGATGTACCCACAGACTTTGTCTCGGATGAATACCGGCTAGAGCAGGTGCTGAAAAACTTCCTGTCCAATGCCTTTAAGTTTACAGATAAGAAAGGTGAAATCCAGCTTAAGATCAATGCCGATGAAGAGCATTTGCGCTTTGTAGTGAGCGACAACGGCAAAGGGATTACGCCCGAGAAACAGCAGCTAATCTTTGAGGCTTTCCGCCAAGAAGATGGCTCTACTAGCCGTAAATACGGAGGTACTGGACTCGGCCTATCCATTAGCAAGGAGATTGCTAGCCTCTTAGGGGGCCGCATAACCTTAGAAAGCACCTTGGGCGCAGGAAGTATATTTACCTTAATTATCCCGCTTCAAAAGCCCGAGGCCATAGCCATCCCGGATACTGCCCCAGCAATAGCTCCAGAAAGACCGCAAGTAATACTACCAAAAAGCAATCCTGTAGTGGTTAGTAAGGCCAGTAAGTTTGGGAGTGGCAATGAGGTAAATGAGAAAAACCTACTTATTATTGAAGATGATGGAAACTTCGCAGATATTCTGAAAAACTTTGCTGAAGATTATGGCTTTACAGTGATGCTGGCACATGATGGTGCTGATGGCATTCAAAAAGCCATGCAATACAAGCCCCATGCGGTTATTGTTGATGTCATGTTGCCGATATCAGATGGCTGGGAGGTTTTACGCACCTTAAAGGCTTCTCCCGAGACCAAGCATATCCCAATACATATGATGTCCGCGGCCAGCTTTAATCAGCGTGCCTTTATAGAGTCTGGGGCTATTGGCTTCTTGGCAAAGCCCATCTCCGAGGAGTCCTTAAAAAAGGCCTTTGAGAATATTCACCTTAATATTCGGGAAGGCATTAAGAAGATCTTGTTGATTGAAGATCAAGAATTTCAAAGCCAGATTATTAAATCTGCCTTTGCCGAGAAAGATATTAATGTCATTCAAGCATTTTCGGCGCAATCAGCATTAATTAAGCTCGAAGAGGAAGACAATATTGACTGTATAATACTGGATATTAAACTCCCAGATGCAGATGGCCTGCACTTATTGGATCAGATAAAAGCGCTACCTAAATATCTGGAAACGCCGATAATTATCAATACGGCCTATGACTTAAATAAAGAGCAGATAAATCATATCCGCCAACATACCAAGGCCATGATTATTAAGTCTAGTAAAAGCAATAATCGCCTGATAGATGAGGTCAATCTTTTCCTGAATAAGATTAGCTCGGAGGATTATTCGCCCTTGAAAAACATTGCGAGACTCGATACGGTCAACAAGCATACCGATAGCCTAACGGGCAAGAAGGTCTTGATTGCGGATGATGATATGCGGAATATCTTTGCATTAACCACCGTCCTTCAGGAGTATAATATGGAGGTTGAGATTGCCAATAATGGGATTGAGGCCGTGGATATCGTTAAAAACAACCCCGGCAAGATTGATATTGTACTGATGGATATTATGATGCCTGAGATGGATGGCTATGAGGCAATTGGCAAAATCAGAGCGGACAAGGAGAATGAAAAGCTGCCCATTATTGCCGTTACGGCCAAAGCCATGAAGGGGGATCGTGAAAAGTCTATGCAGATTGGAGCCAACGACTATATTAGCAAGCCAATTGACATTGATAAATTAGTATCTTTAATGCGTGTATGGCTAAGTTAACAACATCTGTGATATCCTTTTCAGAACTGGATGACCTTATTCTTCTGATGCAGAATACCTCTGGCTTTGATTTTGCTGGCTACAGCAAATCTTCATTAAAACGAAGGATCCAGCGGATTATGGACTTGGAAAGGATGGATCTTGTGGACTTAAAGAATGCCCTAGTTAATATTGAATCCTTTCAAGCCTTTCTCATAAATGAAGTCACCGTAAATGTTACGGAGATGTTTCGGGATCCCCAATACTACGCAGCACTTGCCGCCGATGTACTCCCCTACTTAGAGACTTATCCCAGATTAAAGTTTTGGAGTGCGGGCTGCTCTACGGGTGAAGAGGTGTACTCCTTGGCGATCTTACTCGAAGAGCACGGCCTTTACAATAGGAGTTTTATCTATGGAACAGATATCAACAGCCAGGTCCTAGAGACTGCTAGAAAAGGCATCTATCCCCTAAAAAAGATTAAGACCTATTCGGAGAATTACAATGCCAGTGGTGCTCAACACAGTCTTTCCGACTATTATACGGCCAAGTATGATGCCGCAATTATCAACACCAATATCCGTAAGAACATCTTATTTTCACAACATAATCTCGCTGGAGACTATATCTTTAATGAGTTTCAATTTATCTCCTGCAGAAATGTATTAATATATTTTGATTTAGAATTGCAGCGTAAGGTCTTTGACCTTTTTTATGAATCCTTAAGTGAGTTTGGATTCCTCTGCCTAGGTTCAAAAGAAAGCTTAAGCAACCATGAGATTATTTCTAAATTTAAGGTAATCAACAAAGAGTTTAATATATACCAAAAGATTAAATGAAAGATAAGGCTAGAGAATTGATCTTGATCGGAGGCAGCGCTGGCTCTTATAACCTTATCGTAGAAATCTTAGAGGCGCTCCCTGCTGTGTTTAGCCCCGCAATTGTGATCACAATTCATAGAAACCCGAAGTATAGCACCAAAATTGAAGAGACCTTAGCCCAGCGCCTACAGCGTAATATTTTTCAAGCTAAAGATAAAGACCCCATAATGGGCAATATAGTCTACTTTGCTGGCCCAGGCTATCATCTACTGGTGGAGCCAAATCTCACCTTTGCCTTGGATATCTCGGATCATATTCAGTATTCTAGGCCCTCTATCGATGTGCTTTTTGAATCTGCAGCGGATGTCTACGAAGACAATTGCACGGCCTTTTTATTGTCCGGAGCCAATAAAGATGGTGCCCAAGGCATTAAGCATGTACATGACATGGGGGGGAAAACCTATATTCAATCTCCAGAGGAGGCGCTTATATCCACAATGCCGGAAAGTGCTATTTATTTAAGTCAAGAAACAACTATCTGCCCTAACGAGGAAATAATATCTTATTTTAGCTCTTTAAAATAACGGTTCTATGAAAAATGTTAATCTGCTTGTACTTGACGACAAAGAAGAAAACATCATTAGTCTCTCTGCTCTTCTTTCACATATCGATCATATCAATATTATTAGCTCTACGGATCCTAATGATGCGCTCAAAATATGTTGGAAAAATGATATATCCATAGCCTTGGTAGATGTGCAAATGCCTGACATCAACGGCTTTGAATTTGTATCCTTATTAAAATCCAACCCAAAGACCAGCCATATTACGGCAATTATGGTAACGGCCATCTCCAAAGAAGATAAATACCTCTTAAAGGGCCTGGAAAGTGGAGCTGTGGATTATCTTTACAAGCCCTTAAACCCAGAGATTACCATTGCTAAGGTGACCTCTTTTGTCAAGCAGATACATATTCAAGAAGAGATAAAGCAAAAAAATATTGCCTTAGAGGAATCCCGTAAAGAGCTTATTCTAGCTAAGGAGGAAGCTGAAGAGGCAAGAAAATCTAAAGAGATTTTCTTGGCCAATATGAGTCATGAGATACGCACCCCTATCAATGGAATTATGGGCATAATCCATATCCTAATGGATTCCAACCTCTCGGATCAACAGCGGGAATGGGTGACGCGATTGAATAATGTTTCGGATTCACTGCTGCTTATTGTTAATGATATCTTGGATATCTCCAAGATTGATTCAGGCATGATGCGGATTGAGCTGGAAAGTTTTTCGATTAAACAAAAGCTTATTGACATCAGTAATATTTTTAAAATTAAGGCCCAAAACAAAAAGCTGGATTTTGAACTGGAGATGGATGATAAGCTGCCTGAATTTATTAAGAGTGACCCGCTGCGCCTACAGCAGATTATATACAATTTTGTTTCCAACAGCTTAAAGTTTACAGAAGCAGGAAAAATCACCCTTAAGGTTGATGTCTTAGCACAAAATCAAAACAAGCACCGCATTAAGTTCACCATTATCGACAGCGGTATAGGGATTAAGGAAGAGTCTTTAAAGAAGATATTTTTAGCCTTTGAGCAGGGGGATGATGGCATTACCAAAAAATTTGGGGGCACGGGCCTGGGGCTGGCTATTGTAAAGCGACTGGCGGATTTACTCGAAGGGGAGGTAACAGCCATAAGCCACTTTGGCGTTGGCTCGGAGTTTTCATTTGAGGCAGAATTTGAGGAAGCTGAGCAGTATCCACAAAGTACAGCTATAGTAGAAGAAAATGCCGTACAATTGGAAAATTTCAATGCGGTTAAGATCCTGGTCGCTGAGGACAATGAGCTTAACAGTATTATGCTGGTACATATCCTGGAGTCTTGGGGTTGTATTGTCGACACCGTTAAAAATGGTAGACAGGCAGTGGATCATGTAAACAATCATGATTATGATTTAATCATGATGGATACACATATGCCTATTATGTCGGGCTTTGAAGCGATCAAGGCTATTCGCAAACATAAAGAAGCCGCTAAGTCATTGACTCCTATTATTACCATTTCGGCTTCAGTGCTTGAGCATGAGCAGGCCTCTGCCTATGAGGCTGGCGCGGATGCAGTAATTGGAAAGCCCTTTAACCCCACAGATTTACATAAGAAGATAACTCAATTGACAGCAAAGCACAAAGTGACGCCCATATTATAAAAATATTGCTAGTTTTGTGTGTAGCACACATATTTAAAGTTCATATGAAAAAATTATTTGTATTGCCAGCATTAGCTATTGCATTGTCTCTAGCAGCTTGTGGCGGAGGTGAGAATAAGTCAGCAACAACCGTAGCAGAAGAAACGCCAACGGAGGAGACAACTTCGACTGAAACTGTTCCAGGTGTAGAAAATCTTGAGGTGTCCAATACCATCGTTATTGAAGGTAATGACCAAATGAAATTCAACAAAGAATTGTTTCGTGTAAAGGCTGGAGAAGATATTGAATTAACATTGACAAATGTAGGTTCACTTCCGAAGGAACAAATGGGTCACAACCTTGTGGTATTAAACCCAGGTGTTGATGTTATGACTTTCGGTGGCGAGGCAACTAGCGCAGCAGATAGTGATTACATTCCAAAAACATCCCTATCCTCTATCGCAGCTCATACTAAATTATTAGGCCCAGGAGAATCTGATAAAATCAGCTTCAAACTTGACAAAGGTGTTTACACTTTTATCTGTAGCTTCCCAGGTCACTTTGGCATGATGCAAGGTAAGATCGTAGCTGAGTAAGCTGCCTTTAAATATTTAAAAAGCACTCTTAAAGAGTGCTTTTTTTATGCCTAGAAGCTTGATTTTTTACATCTTAAATACAATTAAGTATAATTTAATTAAGTAACTTTGAAACAGGAAACAATAAAGAAAATTTTTATGCAATACGACGTAATCGTAATAGGAAGCGGCCCAGGTGGCTACGTAGGAGCCATCCGTTGTGCACAATTAGGATTAAAGACCGCTATAATTGAGAAGTATAGCACTTTTGGTGGTACCTGTCTAAATGTAGGCTGTATCCCTTCAAAAGCTTTGTTAGATACTTCTGAGCATTTTCATAATGCGGCGCACAGCTTTGGTACCCATGGTATCAGCCTGAGCAATCTTAAGATTGATGTAAAGAAGATGATTGAACGTAAGGACGATGTTATTGCTCAAAACACAGCAGGTATCACGTACTTATTCAAGAAAAACAAAATCGACTCCTTCGAAGGGGTAGGTTCTTTCGTTGATAAAAACACAATCAAACTGACAAAGAATGATGGTACAACTGAAGAGTTAAAAGCTAAGAATGTAATTATCGCGACTGGTTCTAAGCCTACGGCTTTACCTTTCTTACCTATTGATAAGAAACGCATTATTACTTCTACTGAAGCATTAAACCTGACTGAGGTTCCAAAACATCTAATCGTTATCGGCGGTGGGGTTATTGGCTTGGAATTAGGATCCGTATATGCACGTCTAGGTGCCAAAGTATCGGTAGTAGAGTATGCAAAGTCTATTATCGGAACAATGGATGCAGGCTTAGGAAAAGAATTACAACGTGTCTTAAAGAAATCTTTAGGCATGGAGTTCTTTATGGGCCACAAGGTGACTGGTGCTACAGCTAAGGGTAAGGTAGTTACCGTTACAGCTGAAGATGCTAAAGGTCAACTTGTATCTTTAGAAGGCGATTACTGTATTGTAGCTGTAGGAAGAACAGCATATTCGGAAGGCTTAGGCTTAGAGAATATTGGCATTAAAACTGAAGAAAGAGGCAATAAAATCCCAGTTAACGATCACTTAGAAACTACTGTTGAAGGTGTTTATGCTATCGGAGACGTTATTAAAGGGGCTATGTTAGCACATAAAGCGGAAGACGAAGGTACTTATGTTGCGGAACGTATTGCGGGTCAAAAGCCACATATCGATTACAACTTAATTCCAGGTGTAGTTTACACATGGCCAGAGGTTGCTTCTGTAGGTCAAACCGAAGAGCAATTAAAAGAGGCTGGTGTTAAATATAAATCGGGATCATTCTCCTTTAAGGCATCCGGTCGTGCGAAAGCATCCGGGGATACAGATGGCTTCGTTAAGGTATTAGCAAATGCGGATACGGATGAGGTCTTAGGTGTTCACATGATTGGACCAAGAGCGGCAGATATGATTGCTGAGGCTGTGGTTGCCATGGAGTACCGCGCATCTGCTGAAGATATAGGTCGTATATGCCATGCGCACCCTACCTATACGGAAGCCTTTAAAGAAGCGGCTTTAGCTGCTACTGCAAATAGATCAATTCACGCATAATATAAAAAAGGCAAGAGTTTCTCTTGCCTTTTTCATTGAACTCCCCTATTATGAATTTTTATACTAGAAAATGGATTAAGCCAGAAGATCTAAACCCTAATGGCTCATTGTTTGGAGGGACCTTGTTACGTTGGATTGATGAAGAAGCTGTTATTTACGCCATCGTTCAACTTGGCAATCCACATGTTGTTACCAAGTATATCTCCGAAATAAACTTTGTGAGCTCAGCTAAACAAGGCGATATTATTGAGATGGGTATAGAGGCCCTAGCTTTTGGCCGCACTTCCTTGTCTATGCGCTGTGAGGTACGCAACAAGATAACGCGAAAGACCATTCTCTCTATTGAAAAGATGGTTTTTGTGAATCTAGACCCAGCCGGCAATCCTACGCCGCACAATAAAACTGAAATAACCTATGCCTATATGGGCATTGAAAAGACTAACAGGTAAGCCTACTTACCTGTTACTAATTGTCTTTTAACATCTTTCTCTACCCAAAACGATACAATAGGTATTAGGGACAAAACCATGTATTTGGCTACCCTACCGAAAGACCACTTGTATTCATTCCAACACATAATAAGCAGTATAACGAATATAACGACTAGGAAGCCATGAATAGATCCAGCTACCTTTACTGCTTCAGGGACGTTTGCAAAGTATTTCAAGGGCATTGCCACAAAAAACAAAACAACCGTTGAAATCGCCTCCCAAAGGGCTACTTGTTGGAATATTCTTAACATAAGATCTTAATTTTTATTTACACAAACATACATTCTTAAAATTTATTTAGGGAAACAAAATAATCAATTGACTGGCCATTGACAGTTGATCGGTTTATTTGGTCATATTCTTATCAATACAAGTCAATAAAGCGAAAATTCGATTGCCATATACCTAAAAAAATACGTATTTTTGGGCGTTCGTAGTTGAATAATAAGCTTAGCTGCAAACAATTTATACAAAAAATCTGCGGGGTGTTAATTCCGAAACAATGAGTGAGTGTAACAAGGTGTCCTAGCTGCATAAAAATGGCAAAGAATACCATTAAAAAAACAAATTAAATACATATGAATTACGACATCATAGTAATCGGTAGTGGTCCAGGAGGATATGTAGCAGCAATACGTGCAGCTCAATTGGGCTTTAAAACAGCTGTTATCGAGCGTGAAGCTTTAGGTGGTATCTGCCTAAACTGGGGTTGTATCCCTACAAAAGCGCTATTAAAAAGTGCACAAGTCTTCGAATACTTAAATCATGCTGAAGAGTATGGAATTAAAGTACAAGGTGGTGAAGCCGATTTCTCCGCTATCGTAAAAAGAAGTCGTGGTGTAGCCGATGGCATGAGCAAAGGCATACAGTTCTTATTAAAGAAAAATAAGATTGACGTAATTATGGGAACGGCAAAGATTAAAACTGCCGGTAAGATTGAAGTAAAAGCAGCCGATGGCTCTACAAAAGAGTACAGCGCTAAACATACCATTCTGGCTACAGGAGCACGCTCCCGTGAATTGCCAAACCTTCCACAAGATGGAAAGAAGATTATTGGCTACCGTCAAGCAATGAACCTACCGCAGCAGCCTAAATCTATGATTGTTGTGGGATCAGGCGCTATTGGCGTTGAGTTCGCTTACTTCTACAATGCCTTAGGCACGCAGGTGACTATCGTAGAGTTTATGGATAGAATTGTTCCAGTTGAAGACGAAGAGGTTTCTAAACAATTAGAAAAATCATTGAAGAAAGCAGGCATCAACATCCTTACAAAATCAGAAGTACAGTCTGTAGATACCAAAGGTGCTTTAAGCAAGGTATCTATTAAAACAGTGAAAGGCATCGAGACCTTAGAAGCTGAAATCGTACTTTCAGCAGTAGGTATCGCCGCAAATATTGAAAACATAGGCCTGGAAGAAGTTGGTGTAAAAACCGATAAAGGACGTGTTGTTGTGGATGAGTTCTACAAAACGAATATCGCAGGTGTATATGCTATTGGAGATATCGTATCTGGACAAGCATTAGCACATGTTGCTTCGGCTGAAGGTATCACTTGTGTGGAAAAGATTAAAGGTCTACCAGTGGAACCAATCAACTACAACAATATCCCAGGATGTACTTACTGCTCGCCAGAGGTTGCTTCTGTAGGCTATACTGAAAAAGCAGCGAAGGATGCAGGCTACGAAGTAAAGGTTGGTAAATTCCCATTTTCTGCTTCTGGTAAAGCTTCTGCAGCAGGTGCTAAAGATGGCTTTGTAAAGTTGGTTTTTGATGCTAAGTATGGGGAGCTATTAGGCGCACATATGATTGGTGCCAATGTTACCGAGCTGATTGCTGAAATCGTAGTTGCTAGAAAACTTGAGACTACAGGTCATGAGATGATTAAATCCATCCATCCTCACCCTACCATGAGCGAAGCTATTATGGAAGCGGCAGCGGATGCCTATGATGAAGTAATACACTTATAATAAAATATAAAAGGCCTCAAATGAGGCCTTTTTTTATTTTATAAGCTAACATCCTAACAGGATCTTACTTTAGCACCAACTTGGATTCGAAGACTACATTTTCAGCAGCGGTCTCTTCCTTGTTGTTTATCTTCGCAAAGAGAATCTCCGCAGCACGTCTAGCCTGCTTATCGGGATATTGCTCAATACTTCCCATAGGGGGATTTTCCATATACTTCCACAAGGGATAGTTGGCATAGCTAATAAAGTAAATATCTACTTTTTGAACTAAGCCTTTTTGTCGCGAGTATTTCATCACATCCAAGGTTACGAAATCATTGAAGGACACCACGGCTGAAGGTCGTTCTGACAAGACCAACAACTTCTCCATCGCATCAATATTACCCTCTTCAGTCAGATCCGTGCTCACCACATACTTGTCGTCATAAACCAAGTCATTGGCTTGCAAGGCCTTTTTATAAGCCTCTACCCTTTCTGTAGAAGAAAGCAAGTTCTCAGGGCCATTGATTAGTGCAATATTTTGATGGCCAATAGAAGCAAAGGCTTCAATAGCTTCCCGCATGCCCGAGGACAAATCACTGTAGACCTTGTTTACATTGTCCACATTGGGAACACAATCAAAAAACACAAGGGGTATTTCTGCCTCGGCCAACAATTCTATAAAAGAAAGGTCTTCAGTATTCTTCCCAAGGGAAATTAAAATTCCATCCACCCGATGTTTCTTAAAGGTTTGGATAATTTGTAATTCACGTTGGGCATCATCATGGGACTGTCCCATAAGCACCGTATAATTCTGCGAGCCAGCGACATTCTCTATCTCGCTGATTGCGGACGAGAAAAAGGGCTCGGAAAGACTAGGTAAGATGACGCCGATAGTGAATGTCTTCCGCTGTTTAAAAAATATTGCAGTTTGATTGGGCTCATAATTTAGCTCCTCTGCCACTTTTTTCACACGCATGGTGGTAACTAAGCCGATGCTTGGATGATCATTCAAAGCACGCGACACAGTGGATGGGGAAATTTTGAGTTTTTTAGCAATTTCTTTTATTGTAGCTGGTTTTTTCTTCATAATAACGATTTCAACCTCTTTACCAAAGATACATTTATTTTGCTGATTTATTTTTCGGGTACTTAAACATACCGTTCGTATTTCTATTGTCAGACAGTTCTGCTGCATTTGCAGTAGGAGTCTGTGTACTTCCAAAACGAGAAGCTACAGCCTTACGCTCTGCCAGCGGCGCATATTTCCCATTCTTAATATGTGATAGTGCCGCAGCTGTCATCGTCTCTTGTGGGTCTCCAAAGTCCTTGAAGGTACTAAACTCCCAGACATGATACGCAGGCACCATCCCATTGTAGTATTCTCCTTCCTTGTTCGCATTAAAGGTTTTAAAGGAAGATACGTAAAGCTCTATATTCTTGTCTACAATCTGAATTCCAAAGAAGCCTACAGGCTTGCCATAGGTATTTTCTGCTAGCGGAGCGGCTGGGGTTCCGGCATAGGTACCAATCATATGTACCGCCATATAAGGCTTCAAAGCATTGATCAGTAGCTCACTTGCTGAAGCCGTAGACTTGCTGACCAAGAAGTACACCTTCGAGAGGTTTAAGCTTCCCTTTTTAGCAAAGTACACGGGGCCAAAGTCATCTCCCTCTGCAGTCCACTCCCAATCATTTGTAAGCACCTTATTCATCTCATAATAGTACATCTGACTCTTGTCAGCAGAAGCAGGAGCAATGCGATCAGCTAAATACTCGGCCGTAAGCACGGCTCCACCTCCATTATAACGCATATCCACAATTAATTCCTGTATGCCTTCAGTTTCAAAGCTGGAGAAAATCCGCTCAAAGGTTTGAAACATGCGGGTAGGTAAGCCTTTATCTTCTAAACTTACAAAGGAACTAAATGCTAAATAGCCTACCTTTTTGGCATCTACATTTAAAACCCTGGAATCCATTACGGGATCTAAATCGTACGCTACATTAGCCATCTGCTTCTCTAGGATAGCCCCAGTAGGCTTTGCAAATCGGATCTCCATGCTATTCATAAGCAAGTAACTATTAATCGTCTTAAAGTTCTCGCCTTTATTAGCATCATAGCCCAAGTTGCTATTGCCATTAATACTTAATATTTTATCTCCCCTACGAATGCCTGCATGATATGCCGGAGAATTAAGATCTACCATCTTAACATGCAACTCCTTGTCTAGGTAGAAGATATACATCCCAAAGCTTTTGGCTACAGCTCCTTGAATCTCGCCGCTAATAACCCCTGCTCTATCCAAAAAGCTATAGCGATCTATAGGCTTTCGGGTATTGGGATCGATAGGTGTTAAGCTGAGCATCCAATCCAATACATTTTCAGCAGTCTTATAATTTTTGGTATAGGAGCGCACCGTCCCATCACGGGTGATATCATTTACATTTCGGGGTGGCATAAAATCCTGCCACAACGAAAGTAGCTTGGTATAGTAAAATACCGAGTCCTTAATGGTATCTTCCTTTACATAGACTACCTCTGGCTTATCAGGATCTTTTTCCGTATTCGGAAGCTCCTTTTTACATGCCGAAAGGCCAATAAGAAGTCCAAAGAAAATTAGAACGGGGAATATTCTTCTCATAATTAATCATAATTAACGAACTGTATTTCTGCTGATTCTACCGCAAAAGATTCTGCAATAAACGCAATAGCATCAATACCTCTAAAGTCTAGTTCTTTGGTAAAAAACACCTTTAATTGGTTTTTAATAGCTGTCAAATCCTCCCAATCAATATGCTTCAACTTGTTCAGCTCTTCTACAGGGTTACCATCTGTCAATATAGCAAATTTCTTTTCGGCAGCAAAGAGCGCTTTCAATAAATCTTTCGTTTTGTCGATTAAAATTAACTTTAACGGCAATTGGGCATTTGCCTCTAGGCGCTCATAATTAGCTAGATAAGCCTCCGGCAACTCAAAAGCGGCCAAGGTCTTTGCTAAAAGCCCTGCCTCGCCTTCCCGCTCATAGGTATACTTCATATAGGCTAAGAGCTCCTTGGCTACTGGCTTGCCTTCCGTAAATTCAACAAAGTTGGCAAAGAGATAATACACCTGCAAGAGGTAATCTCGCTTAGGGTAAAGTACATCATCTATAGCAAATACATAGACAGACTTATCTAAAGGTACTACTGGCATCTGATAGACTTAATTAGATTAAACATAAAACCACTTCCGCGCCTGAATCCGAAACCACAGCAGCTCCTGAAAAGTCTGATTCTGTTAGCTGAGCTTGCGTCAACAGGTCTGCACCTGCTGAGATCAAGCGAATAGGCATATGCTTATCGGGATGCTGCAAGATCAGGGTGTTGTCCAAGTCTAAAGGCATCAACAGACTTTGTCCATACTCTTCAAACAAGATACGTGCCTCCTGTAGTGCAGGCAGCTCCTCCTTGCCCAAGGGCAGGATATAGTCAATCGACTCATCCAAAGCCAACTTCAAAACCTCATGTACAAAAGTAGGATTAGCTGCTGTAGGCAGCTTTCGGTATTGCTGCTTCAACAATACATCCGGGAATGGCTGACTTGAAGCATATAGTACCTCAAATTGTCCAGCCAACATTTTTCCTATCCGCTGTGCCAAGGCATCGGTACCATAGGTAATAAGTATACGCTTCATATTAAAAGATATTTCCGTCACGCATTTGAATGGTACGATCCGATATACGGGCCAATTCCTCATTATGCGTCACTATAATAAATGTTTGATTTAAAGATGCTCGAAGTTCAAAAAACAATTGATGCAGGCTGGCTGCATTCTCAGAATCCAAATTTCCAGAAGGCTCATCGGCCAATATTAAAGAAGGGTTATTAATTAAAGCCCGAGCCACGGACACCCGTTGTTGCTCGCCACCAGACATCGCTACAGGCTTGTGCTCTGCGCGATCTGCAACACCTAAACGTTCTAAAAGCTCCATCCCCCTTCGGGTAGCCTCTTTCTTAGGGACCCCATTGATAAAGGCGGGGATGCATACATTTTCTAAGGCTGTAAACTCTGGCAATAGGTGATGGAACTGGAAGATAAAGCCAATATGTTGATTTCTAAAGAGACTTAACTTACGCTCATTCAACTTGGTAATCTCCACCTGGTTGATAAACAGACTGCCTTGATCAGGACGATCCAAGGTGCCGATAATATGAAGCAATGTACTTTTCCCTGCACCTGAAGCACCTACAATAGAGACAATTTCGCCTTTGTTAACTGTCAAATCTACCCCCTTGAGAATAGGCAGCTTACCATAGGACTTATAAATATTAGTTGCTTTCAATATCATATCACGAAGGTAATGAAAATGACACAAAATCATTTAGCTAAATCATGCTGCTTATCGCAATAAGACAAACATATATTAGTTTATACTTTTTTAAAGAACATTTACTTGACCCTTCAATTAAAAAATCTTATTTTTACATCAAATTTTTTAAGATGAACATTCACGAATATCAAGCAAAAGAAATACTTAAAAGTTTTGGTGTAAGGATTCAAGAAGGAATTCTTGCAGAAACACCAGAGCAGGCTGTCGCAGCTGCAAAGAAATTAAAGGAAGATTACAACTCGGATTGGGTAGTTGTAAAAGCCCAAATTCATGCAGGTGGACGCGGTAAAGGCGGTGGTGTAAAATTAGCCAAAAACCACGACGAGGTTTTCCAAAGAGCAACTGACATTATCGGTATGCAATTGGTAACACCACAAACTGGTCCAGAAGGTAAGAAAGTTAGCAAGGTTCTTGTAACACAGGATGTATACTATCCAGGAGAAAGTGAAATCAAAGAATTTTACGTATCTGTATTATTAGATCGTGCTGCTGGTCGTAACATCATTATGTACTCTACCGAAGGTGGTATGGACATCGAAGAGGTTGCTGAAAAAACTCCACACCTTATCTTTAAGGAAGAAATTGACCCTAAAGTAGGCTTACAAGGTTTCCAAGCGCGTAAGATCGCTTTCAACTTAGGTTTATCAGGCCCTGCACACAAAGAGATGGTGAAATTTATCGCTGCTTTGTACAAGGCTTATGACACAATCGACGCTGCATTATTCGAAATTAACCCAGTGTTAAAAACTTCGGATGATAAAATCCTAGCAGTTGACTCTAAAGTAAACTTTGACGAGAACGCAATGTACCGTCACCCAGACTATTTAGCATTACGTGATGTAGCTGAGGAAGATCCTACAGAGGTAGAAGCTGGTGAATCAAACCTTAACTATGTAAAACTTGACGGAAACGTAGGTTGTATGGTAAACGGTGCTGGTTTAGCAATGGCGACTATGGACATTATCAAGATCGCTGGTGGTGAGCCTGCAAACTTCTTGGATGTGGGTGGTACAGCAAATGCTGAAACAGTGAAAGCTGGTTTCAACATTATCTTAAAAGACCCTAACGTTAAAGCAATCTTAATCAATATCTTCGGTGGTATCGTTCGTTGTGACCGTGTTGCGCAAGGTGTTATTGATGCTTACCAAGAGATTGGCGATATCCCAGTACCTATTATCGTTCGTCTTCAAGGAACTAACGCTGTTGAGGCGAAGAAGTTAATTGATGAGTCAGGCTTAAAAGTATTCTCTGCAATTTTATTGAAAGAGGCTGCTGAATTAGTAACGAAAGTATTAAAAGGTTAATTTATCCTTTTAACAAATATATCGCGAAAGCCTGTGCATAACCTGCATGGGCTTTCGTTTTTTTAATAGCATCTATCCCCCCTTCTTCAGGCCTTTTACTTTATAAAATCGCAGCGTAATTAGGAAATAATAAGCTATTTTTGTAAAATCGTTTTAAATCAATAGCACTAGCTGCTTAGTTTATACTATAATGGAACACACACGTATTAAAGAATTATTAAAATCAGATGAATTTGGTAAGGAAGTCATCGTTAAGGGTTGGGTTAGAACATTTCGTAACAACCAATTTATAGCTATTAATGATGGTTCTACAATAAATAATATACAGGCCGTTGTCGATTTTGAAAATACGGATGATGCTTTGTTAAAGCGCGTAACTACTGGAGCGGCAATCCGTATCAAAGGAACACTTATTGAATCTCAAGGGAAAGGTCAGCGGGTAGAAATTAAGGCGAATGATCTTACAATTATTGGGGATTCAGATCCAGAGAAATTCCCACTTCAACCCAAGAAACATAGCTTGGAATTCCTTCGTGAGATTGCACATTTGCGCTTTCGCACCGGAACCTTCAATGCAATCTTCAAGGTGCGTCATGCTTTATCCTTTGCTGTACATCAGTTTTTCAATGAGAAGGACTTTGTCTACATTCACACCCCTATCGTTACGGGCTCGGATGCTGAAGGTGCGGGCGAGATGTTTCGTGTCACTACCTTAGACCTAAACAATATTCCGCGTACCGAAGCTGGGGATATTGACTTTAAAGAGGATTTCTTTGGCAAGTCGACCAACCTTACGGTATCGGGACAGTTAGAAGGTGAATTAGCAGCAATGGCTTTTGGGAATATCTACACCTTTGGGCCTACCTTCCGTGCCGAGAACTCCAATACCACACGCCACTTAGCGGAGTTTTGGATGATTGAGCCAGAGATGGCTTTCTACGAGCTAGAAGACAATATGGATCTAGCGGAAGAGTTGTTGAAGTATGTGATTAAATATGCCCTTGACAACTGCCCAGATGAAATCGAATTCTTAAAAAACAGACTGCTGGAGGAAGAGAAATCCAAGCCACAAGCAGAGCGTTCAGAATTGAATTTGGAGGATAAATTACGCTTTGTTATGGACAATCAGTTCGAGCGCGTAACCTATACCGATGCCATTGAGATTCTAAAACGCAGCAAGCCCAACCAGAAGAAACAATTCAAATACTTGATTGATGAATGGGGAGCAGACTTACAGTCAGAACACGAACGCTACTTGGTTGAGAAACACTTTAAAAAGCCGGTAATCCTTACAGATTATCCACGTGAGATTAAGTCTTTCTACATGAAACAAAATGCTCCAGATGCAGAGGGCCGCAACACGGTACGTGCGATGGATATATTATTCCCTGGCATTGGCGAGATGGTCGGTGGTTCACAGCGTGAAGAAAACTTGGAGAAGCTACTTGTGCGTATGGATGAAGTAGGCATTCCT
>JASLCA010000340.1 GCA_030146225.1 Sphingobacterium sp.
GAATAACTTTGGTATTCGGAAGCGTCTCTTGGAATATGATGATGTGATGAACTCACAGCGTTCAGTTATTTATACCAAGCGTAAGAATGCTTTATTTGGAGAGCGTCTTGATTTAGACTTAAACAATACGATTTTTGACGTAGTTGAAGATGTTATTGCTGAAGCTAAAGAAGGCGGCACCTACGAAGACTTCCAAATTGAAGTAATCCGCTTGTTCGCTGTCAATCCAGAGATTAGTGCCGAAGAGTTTACGCAAGGAAATATTATTAGCCTTACAGATACCCTTTTCCAACAGATTATTACACACTACCATAACAAGGCTACACATATTGCGCAGCAAACATTGCCCGTATTGACAAACGTATTAGCTGAGCGTGGTGCAATGATAGAAAATGTTGTGGTTCCGTTTTCGGATGGAATTCGTGGCATACAAGTTGCAACAAATCTGCAAAAAGCAGTTGAGTCGGAAGGTAAGGAAGTGTTTAAATCCTTCGAGAAGGGCGTTGTTTTAGCGCTTATCGATGATGCTTGGAAAGAGCATTTAAGAGAAATGGATGATTTAAAACAATCCGTTCAGAATGCTGTTTATGAGCAAAAAGATCCAATTGTAATCTACAAGATGGAAGCCTATAACTTGTTTAAAAGCATGTTGGCTGTGATGAATAAAGATATCGTAAGCTTCTTGTTTAAAGGAGAGATACCAGGTCAACAAGAGCCAGAGAATGTACAAGCCGCGCGTCCTATTCCAGCACAACCTGCGCAGATAAAAGCAACCAAGCAGGAGCTTTCATCGCCAACTGGGGTTTCTGAAGAAGATAGAGATACAAGAGAGCAGCAGGTTACACAACCGATTAAGAAAGAACAAACCACTGGACGTAATGATGAATGTCCTTGTGGGTCTGGGCAAAAGTTTAAAAATTGCCACGGAAAAAATAGTTAAAAACAAAGAATAAAGATGTTAGGAAAAGGGTTGATATTATTTTTCGTCTGTGCGCTAAGCACACAATTAGTCAAGGCACAGACGGGTGTTGTAGAGGTGAACAAAGATTCATTGATAACTTTGTTACAGGCCTTTAGAGCAGAAAACAATATCAACCCTACTGCTACACGTACTGTGGTGAAGCTAGGCGCTAAAGAGGTAGACAAGAAAATTGCTAGGCGTGTTAAGGCGCGTGGCTTTCGGGTTCAAATCTATGCCGGTGGCAACCGAAACGATGCCTATGCGGTTCAAGCAAGGTTTCAATCTGCATTTAGCGATATAGGCAGCTATGTTACCTATGATGAGCCGAATTACCGCGTTAAAGTAGGTGATTTTAGAAGTAGGTCGGAAGCGACCAACTTTATGCGTGAGTTGCGATCACAGTATAGCAATGTCTTTGTCTTTACAGAAGACATCTGGGTGTATGAATATCAATAAGCATAAGCCGATGTCCGAATTAAAAGATAAAGTAAAAGCCTTGGCTGCGTCTTATTTTACATCTACGCAAGCTATAAGACGTCACCTACATCAATACCCTGAACTTTCCTTTGAAGAGCACGAAACTGCCGCCTATGTAGGCGAACAGTTGACAGCACTTGGCATCCCTTTTGAAAAGATGGCTGGCACAGGCTTAGTGGCTTTGATTACAGGGGCAAAGCCCTCTGACAAAGTAGTCGCTTTGCGTGCAGACATGGATGCCCTACCTATTCAAGAAGTAGAGGGGCGTAGTTATGGCTCTACCAAGCCCGGCATTATGCATGCCTGTGGACATGATGTACACACGGCATCCTTATTGGGAGTGGCAAAAATTCTGCAAGCCTTAAGCGCCGAATTTGGGGGTACTGTTAAGCTTATCTTTCAACCTGGAGAAGAACGCCTGCCAGGAGGAGCCTCCCTCATGATAAAAGAAGGGGTCTTACAAAATCCTGTTCCACATGGAATTATTGGGCAGCATGTTATGCCCTTTATTGAGACCGGCAAGGTAGGATTCCGCGCGGGCAAGTATATGGCCTCCTGTGATGAACTCTTTATGGTTATTAAAGGCAAGGGCGGACATGGGGCGCATCCACATCAAAATATAGATCCTATTGCGATTACGGCCCAGATTATTACGGCCTTGCAGCAGGTGGTTAGCCGGAATGCTGATCCCCGTATACCCACGGTACTCTCCTGGGGCAAGATTGTAGGCAATGGGGCTACAAATATTATCCCTGATGAGGTTCGCCTGGAAGGGACATTTCGCACCTTCGATGAAGCATGGCGTGCCGATGCACATCTGAAGATGGTCAAGATGGCGACCAGCATCGCTGAAGGCATGGGGGCTGAATGCGATTTTCAAGTGCATAAGGGCTATCCCTATCTGATCAATGAGCCACAGCTAACAAATGCCGCGCGTTCCTTTGCGGAGGAATTCCTTGGTATGGAAAATGTATTGGAGCTCGATATATGGCCTGCAGCAGAGGACTTCTCTTATTATTCACAGGAGATTGATGCCTGCTTCTATCGTCTAGGTACCGGAAATGCTGCCTTGGGCATTGACTCAGCTGTACATACACCCACCTTTGATGTTGATGAAAGAGCCTTAGAGACCAGTATAGGCCTGATGTCCTATATTACCTTACGTCAGCTGGGAGAATAGTCGCTATTCTTATTTTTTGTTAATCAGATCGTTTTACTTTAAAGCTTAAAGGAATATGTCTTCACATCATATTGTCCGAGAGAATCAGGAGCCAGCATTGATTATAGCCTCCTTAGATGAGCTAGATCGCGAGTATTTGGGACAGCTTTTAGAGTGGAGTCCCAGTGTCTTTGCAGATGATTACAGCCTAGATTTTTTACTTGCAGAACGCATTAAGGTGGATTTCCTCATTACCGAGAAAGCCCTATCTCCAACTGTGCTGCAAGAGCAGATTTCACTTATACCCTTACTGAACGGCCTTATTCCAGATGCATTAGCTTATTTAATCGCCCATAATTACAAGGCTGTTAATCTGCTGTGTAGGGAGATTCCTGCCGATATAGCGACCTATGCTGGGGCCATTAATATTGTGCTGTTTTTGGACGGCCTGCGCTATGTCTTTGTGCAAGACTGCTATGAGAAATGGAAGCGTGCCGGAGATAAGGTCTTTGTAGCGGAAGAGCTGCTTAAATCCTTACAAGGTATTCGAAAGATTGCCCCTAACAGCTTTGAAGTGGAAACAGATGGCTTTATTAATTTGCAGTTTAACACAGCCGATTTTGTACTTATAGGAGAAGATATTTAATGATAATCTATCAAGCAACAGCGGCCCATTGGGGCCTTATCGCCGCAATTGCGGAAGATAGTTGGCGGACAGGCTATGCGGGCATCCTGTCTCCTGAGCAAATTGATTTTATGTTGCATAGAACCTATGTAATGCAAGATTTTCAAGCGGCAAGCCAAGCCGGAGAATCTTTCTTTCTCCTGCGGGAGGGCGAGCAAGACTTGGGCTTTATTGCGCTGGCGCAACGTCCGGGGCTGCTCCGTATAGAGAAGCTGTACCTACTTACCGCAGCCCAAGGCAAGGGCGCAGGGAAAATCTTAATCGATTTTGCAGCAGCACATGCGCAGCAGTTGCGGCTGAATCGCTTGGCGCTCAATGTAAATAGAGGAAATCTAAGGGCCTATAATTTTTACTTAAAGCAGGGCTTTGTAGTAACCGATACTGTGGATATCCCTTATTTTCAGTATATTCTAGATGATTATGTGCTAGAAAAGGATTTAGAAGCTTAAAGTAGTAGCTTGAGATGTATTATTTTTCGCTATGGATAGTGCGCTAAGCAACAACAGGTTAAACTAAAGTTTTTTATCTTTGTGTGACAGCTTGTACGAAAAATGCGGCCTGCTTTAGGCAGATTAAGCCTACAAGGCGAGTAAGCAATCGGCAGAATCTAATTGAACACAAGACCAGCGTACTGTGTACAAGGGAGGTTCCGCCCAATTTTAAAAAAGGAAAACGAATAAATGGGAAAGACTAAAATTTACGATACAGCCGTCAAACAAGAAACAGCAGTTTTAGTTTCGGTTATTACGCAACATACAACAGAAGCGAAGGCCTTGGAGTATTTGCAAGAATTGGCTTTCTTGGTAGAAACAGCAGGTGGGGTGGTTAAAAAAACCTATACCCAACGCTTGACATATCCAGATAAAGCTACCTTTATCGGTTCAGGTAAGCTGGAAGAAGTGAAAGCTTATTTAATCGCGGAGGAGATTGATATGGTTGTCTTTGATGATGAGCTATCCCCTTCGCAGCTTCGAAATATTGAAAAAGAGTTTCAGGTTAAGGTCTTGGATCGTTCCAACCTGATATTAGATATTTTTGCCAATCATGCGCAGACTGCACAAGCCAAGACGCAGGTCGAGCTTGCACAACTGCAATACCTATTGCCTAGATTGACGCGTATGTGGACCCACTTGGAGCGGCAGCGTGGTGGTATTGGTATGCGTGGGCCTGGGGAGAGTCAGATTGAGTCCGATAGAAGGATGATTTTGGATAAGATATCCGTACTGAAGGATCGCCTTAAGATTATTGATAGACAGAATGAGACCCAACGTAAAGGTCGTGGGGAGCTTATTCGGGTGGCCTTAGTCGGCTATACCAACGTGGGTAAGTCTACAATTATGAATATGATTTCAAAGTCGGATGTACTGATAGAGGACAAGTTGTTTGCAACCTTAGACACCACAGTTCGGAAGGTAGTAATAGACAACCTACCCTTCTTGCTATCAGACACAGTAGGCTTTATACGAAAGCTACCACACCACCTTGTGGAATGTTTTAAGTCAACGTTAGACGAGGTGCGCGAAGCAGATGTGTTAATTCATGTCGTAGACATCTCGCACCCGAACTTTGAAGACCATATTATGGCTGTCAATGACACCCTAGAAGAGATTGGAGCCTTGGATAAGCCTGTAATAACAACATTCAATAAGATAGATGCCTATAAAGCACCTATTGAAGAAAATGAGGATGGTCAACAAGTCCCTGTGACACTTGCGGACTTTAAGAATTCCTGGATGGCTAAGAATGCAGACCCGGCCATCTTTATTTCCGCTACGGACAAGGTCAATGTGGAGGAGTTTAAAGAAATATTATATAATGTAGTCGTGAAACTGCACAATGAACGCTATCCTTTTAGCAACCTATTGTACTAATATTTAGGATATTTTATCCCAAGAAATCCCCGGCGAGCGCTGCTGTAGAAAGGACTTTAGGAGTTCGTTTTTAGGTAGTTCTAGTCGGGGATCTTCATTAAAGATATGAATGACCTGCTGCCGTGCAGCTGTCAAGATTGCCTGATCAGTAGCTAGGTTGGCAATCCGCATCTCCAATATTCCAGACTGTTGGGTACCCGATATATCCCCAGGTCCACGCAGCTGTAAGTCAACCTCAGCAATCTCAAAGCCATCGGTCGTGCGAACCATGGTTTCTAAGCGTGTACGACCTTCCTTGCTGAGCTTGTTGGTAGACATTAGCACACAGTAGGCTTGATCTGCACCACGTCCTACACGGCCTCTTAGTTGGTGTAATTGGGAAAGGCCAAAGCGTTCGGCATTTTCAATAATCATGACCGAGGCATTGGGCACATTGACCCCAACCTCAATAACGGTTGTAGCGACCATAATCTGAGTCTCCCCTTTGATAAAACGTTGCATCTCAAAGTCTTTTTCCTTAACCTTCATCTTGCCATGTACAATGCTGATGCTGTATTTGGGCAAGGGGAATTCCTGTTGAAGGTTTTCCAGTCCTGCCTCCAAGTAAAGCAGGTCCATCTTTTCGCTTTCTTTAATCAGCGGAAATACGACATATACCTGTCTGCCTTTGGCAATCTCCTCGCGGATAAGTCCGAAAGCGCGGAGTCGTTGATTTTCAAAGAAATGTACGGTTTTGATAGGCTTTCTGCCCGCAGGGAGTTCATCAATCACCGAAATGTCTAGATCCCCATACAGGGTCATAGCGAGGGTACGTGGGATTGGTGTAGCGGTCATCACCAGCATATGTGGGGGGATCACATTCTTGCGCCATAGCTTGGCCCGTTGCTCCACCCCAAAGCGATGCTGTTCATCAATCACCACAAAGCCAATATTTTTAAACTTCACCTTGTCCTCAATCAGGGCATGTGTACCAATCAGGATGTCCAGGCTACCATCTTCTAATTCTTGGTGTATCAGCCTTCTGTCCTTAATGCCTGTAGATCCTGTCAATAGTTTGATGCGCGCAATGCCCTCGCCCAGCAAGCTGCTAAGGCCAGCATAATGCTGTTGCGCCAGTATCTCGGTGGGAGCCATCATACAGGCCTGATAGCCATTATCTAGGGCAATCAGCATGGCCATAAGGGCTACCACTGTTTTTCCGGAGCCCACATCCCCCTGTACCAGCCTGTTCATCTGCGCGCCCGTATTGGTGTCCAGACGGATTTCCTTTACCACCCGCTTTTGTGCATTGGTAAGTGGGAAAGGTAGCCTTTGGGTAAAAAATGTGTTGAATTTATCGCCTACCTTGTCAAAACGATGCCCCCTATACTTGCTGGTATTGAGTTGTTTATTGTGGAGTAAGCGCAGCTGCAAGAAGAAGAGTTCTTCAAACTTTAAACGCCGTATAGCAAGGTTCAGCTCTTTTACATCTTGGGGGAAGTGAATGCTGAGCAAAGCCTTTTGATAGCCCATCAATTGATGCTCCTGTATAATATAGGCTGGCAAGGATTCAACTAAGCTTTGATAAACAGCCTCTAGGGCTGTTTGTTGAAGGCGTTGAATGCCTTTTGTATCCAGGTTAAACTTCTTTAATTTCTCCGTAGAGGAATAGACAGGCTGCATGGTCATATTGCCGATCTTCTTTTCTTGCGCTTGAAAGAGTTCCATCTCCGGATGGGTAATGGATACCTGACCATGGAAGATGCTGGGCTTGCCATAAATAATGTAGGCAGCTCCCTCCTTAAGGCTTTTCTTCAACCAAGTCACACTTTGGAACCAGACCAATTCTATGACTCCGGTTTCGTCTCGGAATTGGGCAACCAGCCGTTTGCCTCGCTTCTCACCAATCTCTTTAATGTGACTGAGACGACCTAAGATCTGAGCACCTATCATGTCGGGATGCAGATCTTTGATCTTGTGGAACTGTGTACGGTCAATATAACGGAATGGATAGTACTGCAATAGGTCGCCAAAGGTAAAGATTTGCAACTCTTTTTTGAGCACATCAGCCTTTTGCGGGCCTACCCCTTTGAGGTATTCTATGGGAGTTATTGTCGTTAAATTAGCCATCCTTATGAATGGCTAATTTAATAAATATTGGCTAAAGATTATAGTTAAGCTTTTGGAATTACCGGTTTGCCATTAATACATTGTACAGGCAGGCTACTTTGAGGGCAGTCTTGTGTACCCATACAGTTTACCTTTTCCAAAGTCATTTTGCGCTCCATTAATCTATTGTAAATATGTAAATGATTTAAGAACTCCCCCGTTTTAATAGTTTTATGCACAGCAATGCCCTCCTGGCAACAGCCCGTTCTGATGCGCGCTATAAACCAGTCTTCAGCCTTAGTGCAAGGGACATCCTTGTAAAAATCTTGGAGAATCAAGCTCCGGCTTTCCAGTTCCGCCTTCGCTTCATCTAGCGACAAGTCTTTGGGGTAGATTAAGCTCGGCTTGCCATCTATGCAACGCTTTGCTAGAGGTGGGTTTGGCTCCGGCATAAGGGTGTTGTATACCTGTCCCGGCCCAGCAGCTTGTGAAGCTTTTAGCTGAAACCTTTCATATTCCTTAATTAGCTTATTAAATTCTTTTTGAATGCTTGGATGCAGGAGGATGTAACTGTAGGCAAAGGGCTTAATTTCAAACTCATCAATATTCTGGCAAGCCACACTTTGACTCAGTTTTATAATCTCTTCATACTTGTTGGAGGCCAGTTCGGACCAATAGCTGAAAGACTTTTCTTCCTTGCTGCAAGACAATAGCATCCCCGTTAGAAAAAGGAATAGGATAATTTTTTTCATAAGAAAATTTTTGGTTTATGTTTATTCAAACGAAAAGAAGGATAGGCATGCTACAGTAGTTTGCTTTAAATTAATTTTTAATAGTTCGAAGTTTTTTAGAAGTGAAAATTTTTTGAAGGGTTTTCCAGTTGAAGAGCATGATGGCGGCAATTAACACCAAGTAGGCCACATACTTTCTAGGGTCTATATCCTCTCTAAAATAAAAGATAGCAATTAAGAAGGCGATTATAGGATTGATATAAAGCAAGATACCTGCCGTGCTGGAGGAGATGCCAATAAGCGCATACATGCTTAAGAAAAGTGGAATTATGGTAAAGACCACCGCTATTAAGATTGTAACGGACCAGAATAGGCTGCTGTCTGGCAGCGCATGGCCTTGGATAATCAGCACCGGGATAATAAACACACTACAGATAAGGAGTTGAACGGCAAGTAGGTTGAGCTTGTCATAACCCCTAATAACCCGCTGACAGATAAGGTAAAAGGCATAAAGGGATGCAATTGCAATAGACATCAATCCCTGATAAAGGGAGCCAGTAGCCAATAAGCAGACGCTTATGCATGCCAAAATCAAGGCAATCCACTTCTGCTTAGACAGCTCCTCCTTTAGGATAAGGAAGGCCGCAAAGGTGGTGATTAGGGGGCAAAGCATATAGGCAAATGCAGCAGACTGAATGCTGATGTTGTTGACGGCATATATATAGGTAAACCAATTGCCGAAGATCAGTATTGCCGAGATAAATGTGAGTATAAAAACCTTTTTTCGTTCCTTGGGACTGCTCGCAACCAACAGAGCCACATCCTGCTTAAGGGCTTTCCGCCTAAACAAGAAGATAAAGGCCCAAAGCATAAGCAGGGCTGTAAGTATCCTATAGTTTAAGATATCTTCCGCTGGCCAGGCTTGTATTAACCGCACAGGGATAGACATAAAGCCCCAGATTAAGGGTGCTAAAAAAGCCGCTAGAAAATAGTTTCTGCGGCTTGGTTCTTGTGTATGCTCCACAGTTTAAGCTTTCCAGGCGATTACAGAGATTTCTACATTCACATTTCTAGGCAGCGTTTTTACAGCCACACATTCCCGTGCTGGTTGATTCTCCTTAAAATATTGCGCATACACCTCATTAATAGCTGCAAAGTCACCCATGTCGCTGATAAAGATGCTGACTTTCACCACATCTTCAAATGCATATCCAGCATGTGTCAGGATAGCTTCCACATTTTTAAGTACCTGATGCGCTTCATCAATCACCCCAGTAGAAACGAGTTCCATTGTGGCTGGATTGAAAGGGACCTGTCCCGATACATAGAGCGTGTTTCCAGCAAGAATAGCTTGGTTATAAGGGCCTATAGCAGCAGGCGCGTTCGGGGTGTTTAAGATTTGTTTTTGGGACATTTTATCAATTATTTCGAGAAAAATACTTTGTATATAATTGCCAATAGGAATATACTAATTGCTAGGATATTCATAATACGCATAGCTTTTCTATTAAATCTGGAAGATTTTGAAAGGGTTTGCTTTTCTTCTTGTGGCTTCATAAGGCTAATTTACGATGCTTAATTTAGATTATCAACTGCTATTTAGGGAAGCGTTATAAATTGGAGACCTTGCGCTGAGGCCAGTTATTTGGAATCCCTGTAAAATAGCATTTAGGCTTGCAATAATACCGCATCTCGCTGATTTTTCGCTGTAGTTATCCTGATTTTGTTAACTTCGTTTAATGGCTAAAACTAAATCTTCATTCTTCTGTCAGCACTGTGGCTATGAGTCACCCAAGTGGCTCGGACAATGTTCTTCATGCAAAAGTTGGAATAGCTTTGTGGAAGAAGTTATTGACAAAGGGAGCTCTAAAGTTCCTGAATGGCGAAGCAGTACAACACAGGTTGCTGGCAAAAAGACGAATAAGGCGGCTATTATCAATGAGATTGTTTATCAGGATGAACAGCGGCTGGCTACGCCCGACAAAGAGTTTAATCGGGTATTAGGGGGTGGGATTGTACCGGGCTCTTTAGTACTTATTGGGGGCGAACCGGGGATTGGCAAGTCCACCTTAATGCTGCAATTGGCCTTAAGTATTCCACATGTGAAAACCCTGTACATCTCAGGAGAGGAAAGTGAGCAACAGATTAAGATGCGTGCTGAGCGCTTGTCGCAACATTCTAAAGCCAATTGTTATATCTTAACAGAAACTTCCACACAAAATATTTTTAAGCAGATAGAGATAGTACAGCCCGATATTGTGGTTATTGACTCCATACAGACCTTGCACTCGGCACAGATTGAGTCTGCTCCAGGCTCAGTATCTCAGGTGCGCGAATGTACCGCAGAGTTGCTTCGATTTGCAAAAGAAACCAGTACCCCCGTATTTATAGTGGGGCATATTACCAAGGACGGATCTATTGCAGGACCAAAGGTGTTGGAGCATATGGTGGATACGGTGCTGCAGTTTGAGGGCGACAGGCATCATGTATATAGAATCCTAAGATCCGTAAAGAATAGATTTGGCTCTTCTTCAGAGCTAGGCATCTATGAGATGCAGGGAATAGGTCTGCGAGAGGTATCCAACCCTTCGGAGATAATGCTGTCCCAGCGTGAGGAGCCTGTGAGTGGGGTAGCGATTGCCGCCATGTTAGAAGGCGTACGTCCCTTGTTGATTGAGGTGCAGGCCTTGGTAAGCAATTCCGCGTTTGGGACGCCACAGCGTACCTCAACAGGCTTTGACTCCAAGCGTTTGAGTATGCTGCTTGCAGTTTTGGAGAAGCGCTTTGGCTTTAGGCTGAGCGCGCAGGATGTATTCTTAAATATTGCAGGCGGCTTACGCGTGGAAGATCCTGCAATTGACTTAGCGGTCGTTGCAGCCATTATTTCTTCGCAGCAGGATATGCCACTGCCAGGACAAATAGCCTTTGCTGGAGAGATAGGCCTCTCCGGAGAGATACGCGCTGTCAATAGAGTTGAGCAACGTATAGCTGAAGCGGAAAAATTAGGCTTTGAAGGGATTTTTATTTCCAAATACAATACCAAGGGCTTGGATGCCAAGAAATATAATATTGCGATCCGTCCCATGGCAAAACTTGAGGACTTGTTTAATGCGCTTTTTGGCTAAGAATTAAGTGAAGGAGTGATGAGGCGCGAGAAGACTGATCTGTAAGGAGGAGCCAGGCCCGATTATGTTCCTGAGCCCTCCTTACTAACAGCCTCTTATGCGCTTTTTACTATTGCTGAGTAAAGATTTCGCGCAGCTTTTGCTTAAGGTCTTCTCCATGGAGATTTCTAGCGATAATTATGCCTTCGGGATTGACCAAAATATTTTGTGGGATAGCCTTCACACCGTATAGTACACCCGCCGAATTGCCCCAGCCTTGTAAGTCCGATACATGCTTCCAAGTTAACTTGTCATCCGCGATTCCTTTTACCCAGTCTTCCAACTTTCTATCAAAGGAAACCCCCAGGATTTCAAAGCCCTTATCCTTAAACTCCGCATAAGTAGCGACGAGGTTTGGGTTCTCTGCGCGGCAAGGTGGGCACCATGACGCCCAGAAGTCTACCAGCACGTATTGTCCTTTAAGATCGGTAAGCGAAAAGGGGTCGCCATCCGGGGTTAACTGGGTAATGGCAGGCGCTTTTTTGCCTACAGATGCCTTTTCGAGTTTATCTAGATAATAATTAAAAATTTTCCCATCATTGGATTTACGAACGGACTTGTCCAATCCATTAAATAGCTTACGCATCTCCAAATGATCCGGATTATAGCCTCCCACCTTCTGGATCAGCTTTAATGTTTCTACCGCTTTTGGCGCCGTCTTAATCTGATCAATCAGCTCTTGTTTGCTTTGTGCAAAAAGTAAAAAAGGTATGGCGAGCAGTGTCGTTAACAGGAGTTTTTTCATGCTTTTATATATTTATAAATCAAATATAAATAATCTATTAGATTGGTAGGGTATAAAGTTTAGGAAAATGACAAAAGGCTTAAAATTCTTCTATTTGCTCCTTTTTTCTTACAAAGTATGCAGCTTGTAGTATTAAGCAATTTTGAAATGCTTTGATTTTAAGATAAATAGGGGTGAACAATCGATTGAAATGTTAAAAATGCATTATTTTGCATGATTTCGCATGATTTTTTCGGTTTCCAATTGTTTTATTTTTAAATTTGTTATTCAGGTTGTTAACATTATAATATTCCTTACTAAATGGCAAGATTAAACTTACTAGAGGAGACTCGTTTTGAGCGCGTACCAGTATCGGTATATGCAAATCAAAGCGTTGCCTCAGTCGATGTTGCTCATCGCATAGCTACTATCATTAAAGACAAACAAGCAAAAGGTGAAACCGCAGTCCTTGGACTCGCTACAGGAGCTACCCCAGGCAAGGTATACAAGGAGTTGGTTCGTCTTCATAAAGAAGAGGGATTAAGCTTCCAAAACGTCGTAACCTTTAACTTGGACGAGTACTTCCCAATGAAGCCAGAAGCTGATCAGAGCTATGTACGCTTTATGAAGAAAAACCTGTTTGACCTTATTGATATTCCAGCAGAAAACATCAATATTCCAGACGGAACACTTGCTGAAAACGAGATTCATGCTTTCTGTGAGGCTTATGAACAAAAGATTTCCAGTCTTGGCGGAATAGATATTCAGCTTTTAGGAATTGGACGTACAGGGCATATTGGTTTTAACGAACCAGGATCGGCGCCAAACTCTGGTACTCGCCTTGTGATTTTGGATGATTTGACGCGTCGGGATGCTTCACGTGATTTTGGAGGTAAAGAAAATGTACCTACCAAAGCAATCACCATGGGCGTAGGAACGATTTTCAAGGCTAAAGAAATTATCTTGATGGCTTGGAACGAGAAGAAAGCCGAGATTGTGAAGAAGGCTGTAGAGGGCGAGATTTCTGCTGAAATCCCTGCGACATTCTTGCAACTGTCAGACCATGTAGAGTTTATCTTGGATGAAGATGCTGCTTCGCAGTTGACGCGCTTTGATCTACCTTGGTTGGCACATGAGGTTGTTTGGTCTGATACCTTAACAAAGAAAGCGGTAGTTTGGTTGTCCTTAAAGCTTAACAAAGCGATTTTAAAGCTTACAGATGACGACTACAACAACAATGGTATGGCACAATTGGTTACTGAAAAGGGACCTGCCTACAGCATTAATATTAAAATCTTTAACGAGCTTCAGCGCACCATTACAGGCTGGCCGGGTGGCAAGTCTGGTGTAGATGATACAAATCGTCCAGAGCGTGCAGAACCAGCGCGTAAAAATATTTTACTTTTCTCTCCACACCCAGATGACGATGTGATCTCTATGGGGGGGACTTTTATCCGTTTAGCGGATCAAGGACACAATGTACATGTCGCTTACCAAACCTCTGGAAATACCGCGGTATGGGATGATGATGTTTTACGCTACTTAGAGTTTGTACAGGATTTTGCAGGTGCCATTGATGATGATCAAGGATTAACCAAAAAGATCTACAATGATGCCCGTGAGTTTTTCAAAACTAAACAGCCAAATCAAGTAGACCCAGAAATTATACGTACCATAAAGGCTTTAATCCGTAAGGGCGAAGCTATTGCTGGAGCGCGTTTCGTGGGCCTTCCAAATGAAAATATACACTTCCAAGACTTGCCATTCTACGACAGAGGTAAGTTCTCGAAAGAAGTTTCGCATGAAGATGATATTCTACAAACGATGGAGCTGTTGCGTCAAGTAAAGCCACATCAAGTATTTGCAGCAGGTGACTTCGCAGATCCACATGGTACGCATAGAGTTTGTTTCGACATTCTCTTCGAAGCATTGAAGCGTTTAGCGAAAACTGATGAGTGGACAAAAGACTGTTGGTTATGGTTATACCGTGGCGCTTGGCATGAGTATCCAATCCATGAGATTGAGATGGCTGTTCCATTGTCCCCACAGGAGGTTAAGCGGAAGCGTTTAGCAATCTTCAAGCATCAATCACAAAAGGATCTACCTGTATTCCCAGGTGATGATCCACGTGAATTTTGGGTGCGTGCTGAGGATCGTACCAGTGAGACAGCAGGCTTATACCATAAATTAGGCTTAGCAGATTACGAAGCGATTGAAGCATTCGTAAGGATGAAGTTTAACTAACATAAAAATAAGAAAGGGGCTTTAGCCCCTTTCTTATTTTATAATACCTGCTGCACAAGGCCTTCTAACTCATGCAGGGCACTTGCGCCCTGTTGGATAAGAAAGCTGTATTTTAGGGAGTTTGGAATAAAGCCAAAATGCTTTTTAAAGGCGGTTGTAAAATGGGTGGCATGCTTGTAGCCCGTCATATGGGCCACATCCGAAATACGATGCTGACCTGTCAGAATTAAATCCTTCGCATAGTCCATCTTCTTTTCCGTAATATAACTCATAACCGTCTTTCCGAAATACTGCTTAAAGTACTTTTTAAGGTATTGCACGTTAGTTCCCACCTGCTTGGCCAATTCTGGAATGCTATAACTTTTCGAAAGATCCGCTTCAATAATATCTTTGGCAAGACGCATCTTGTCATAATGCGATTTTAAGGCCAGCACCTCATGATCATTATCGGCATGCACAAATGTTTCAGCCTGTCTTAAAAGCATTTCTAAAAGCAGCAGCTCTCGCTTTTGCTGGTAGAAGCTCTCTTCCTTGGGTTGGCTGCACATCTGCTCAAACAAGAGGCGTAGCCGTTGATCACTTTTAGTAGTATATCCCTTGTTAAACTTTATGGGATCCGCTTGATACTTCAGATGAAAGGAAACTAGATTTTCAGGACTAATCCTGAGTACTATAAATTCATTCTCCTCACAAATGCTTTTAAGATCAATGGATGCTGCGGTGGGTATATAATGTATGCTGTTAAAACCTTTTTCTAAGACGAAACTATTATCGTCAATGTCATAAACTATGCTTTCCGAATCTTCGCCCAGCATAATATATAAATAATGTGCCTCTTCAGCAGTGTAAACAAAGGTTTTGACCCCTTGTATAAATTGGTGCTGAAAACTATAGGATGCAGAAATAAAGGTTTTGCCTAAAGCCATGTTTATTTAGACTTATTCTAAGTTTTACAAATATAGTTTTTTTCCATTGCTATTCAAATTCTTCTTTATCCTGGGTCAACCTCCTTAATCAAAAGCTTAAGGGGAATTTTCCAGATGTTTAGTAATATTTTCTACTTGCGTTACTACCTTGTTTAGATTAATTCTAATTTTGCCGATGTTATTTAGACTATTTCTAAATCAGTCGTTAATTTTATTAAATCAATTTATATGAAATTTATTTTACAGCGTATTTTTCTTTCTATATGTTGTTTATGTGTTTTGGAGACTTCCTTTGCACAACAGCATATATTAATCAAAGGAAAGGTTATTGATAGCGAAGTGGGGACGCCTTTAGAGGGAGCTACTGTTTCAATTATAGAAAATCCAAGATCTGGATCTGCTATATCAGGCAGTAAAGGTGGGTTTCTATTAAATGCTCACGTAGGACAGTCTTTGCGTGTGAGTATGATCGGCTATCATAGCAGTACAACCGTATTGACCAGCAATAGCGGCGATCTTATTGTAAGTTTGACGCGTAATATCAATGCATTATCAGAAGTCCTAGTGACTGGGGCTTTAGGGATTAAACGCTCTTCACGCGAAATGGGGACTTCAGCCCAAACCGTAAGCAATGAAGCCTTAAACCTAGGTAAGGCCGTCAACCCACTTTTGGCACTATCAAGTAAGGTAGCTGGCTTACGTATTAATGCGACAGATCTTACCTCAGGCAAGACGGATCCGGGTATTCAAATAAGAATGCGGGGTACACGCTCCTTAAATCGGGGAAAGAATGATCCTATGTATGTTGTGGATGGTGTCCCATTGCCAGACATCACCCGTATAAATCCAAATGATATAGCTGACATTACCGTGCTGAAAGGCGCAAATGCAGCGGCTTTGTATGGCTCTGAAGGTGTAAATGGGGCGATTATGATTACCACCAAGACAGGGCGTTCTGATGGAGGCGAGATTAACTTCTCCAACAGCACTAGCTTTTCCAATGTATACCTATTGCCACCAGCGCAGACGACCTATGGTCAAGGGCAGAATGGCAAATACAGCGCGACGACCAATGAGTCTTGGGGCGATGCCTTTGATGGCAGCATGCGTGATTTTGGGGCACTAATTAATGGCGTTCAACCGCAACATTTATATGCTGCGCCAAGCAAAGACAATCGTTTAGGCTTTTTTGATACAGGCATCACTGCCCAGAATGATCTTTCGTTTTCAGGTGGAGATGCTAAAAGTACCTACTTTATGTCTTTACAGGATGTACGTATTAAAGGTGTCATACCTGGGGATAAGTCAAGCCGTACAGGTGCTCGTTTTAATGGCTCTAGACAATTTAATAAATTGACCAGCAGCTATAATCTAAACTATGTATTGTTTAAGAACAATACCACAAGTGATGGTCCTTGGTTGTCTGTCTATACGCAGCCAGCTAATATTGATTATAAAGCCGCTAGAGATTGGCAAGATCCAACTTCGCCAAATCACCCGCTAAACTGGTACAACCCTGTTGCCTCCACTAGAAATCCGATTTTTATGGCGGACAACAATCGGAATACCTTTGATCAACATACCTTAAACTCTAAGGTTGACTTTACCTACGACTTTACCGATTGGTTTTCTGCGACCAACAGAACAGGCTATTACTTGCAGTCTCAAGATGGTCGTATTACCAATAAGAAGTTGGTGTCCAATGTGTCCACGCGTAATATCAATGGAACTGTTAATGATACAGGTGGTACATTCACACGTTTAAACAATGACTTTATACTAAACTTCAGAAAACAGTTTGGAGATTTCTCTACGAAATTATTACTGGGCTATAATATCCGAATGGATGACCGTAAGGATATAAATGTCGCTGCCAATAACTTACTATTAGAAGATATCTTTAACCAAGGTTCGCGCACAGGCGAATTAACTGGGGGGTCAACAATTACCAAGTACCGTTCGATGTCCACCTATGGGGAGCTTACTTTGGGCTATAAAAACTACCTTTTTATGACCTTAGTTGGACGTAATGACAAGGTTTCTACCTTGGATCCTGTCAACAGGACATACTTCACCCCAGGCGTGAGTACTTCATTTGTGTTTACCGATGCCATTGAGGCCTTAAAAGGTTCCAATATTTTAAACTATGGTCGTGTCTATGCCTCATACAATCGTACGGGCAACGTAACCTTAGACCCCTATAGCTTAAACCTAACCTATAGCCAAGTCAATGGCTTCCCATTTGGGGGCTTGGTAGGCTTTACACCCTCATTGGTGGAGCCAAACAGGTTGATAAAGCCAGAGTTTGTGACTTCTTATGAAGTTGGAACGCAGTTAAGCTTTTTCAATAGCCGCTTGAATGCAGATGTGGCTTATGCTTACTCGGATTCGGATGGACAAATTTTTACGGCCGGCATTTCTCGGGCTACGGGCTATAACTCTACCCAAGTAAATGCAGGTAGACTTATCAACAAGACCTTAGAATTGATGCTTACTGGTACGGCCATTCGGAAGGCGGATATGGAGTTGAGCTTCGGGGTTAACTTCACCTATACGGATACCAAGGCGAAAGACTTATTTGCTGGAGACCGTTTCCAGATCTTCCGTCAAGCCTATGCTATTAAAGACTTGCCCTACCCAACCTTACGTATGAGTGACTTTGCGCGCAAGGATGGCAAGATGGTCTTGGATAAAAACGGGAATATTATATTGAATGATCAGGAGGTGAACCTAGGTACTATGGTGCCGCCATACCTAATTGGCTTTAATACAAACTTCCGGTACAAGGAGTTTACGCTTGGCTTACAGATTGACTCCCGCTTTGGAAGTTGGATGTATTCAGAGGTTGTGCCTAGAATGTACGCGGCAGGTACGCATCCAGAGACTGCCAAATATGGTAGAGAGCCTTTTATTATGCCAAACTCCATGATTAAAAATGATGATGGGACCTATGTAGAGAATACATCTGTGCTCTCCAAGGGAGATAAGGATTGGTGGACCAAGTACAGCAATGTACAAACGGTGACCGCAGCAAAGGCAGATTACCTAAAGCTACGTGAATTGTACATCGGCTATTCCTTGCCTACAAAGCTGTTGGCTAGACAGAACTTTTTGAAAAAAGCGAGTGTAGGTCTTGTTGCAAACAACTTGTTTATTATTCGTCATTCCTCCAATACAATTGGAGATCCAGAGGCCTTATACAATCAGACGGATGGCTATGCTAGTTTTAGACAGATTCCTACCTCTAGATCAATTGGTTTTAATGTTAATATGACTTTCTAAAAGAAGAATACAAATGAAAAATACACTATATAAAATAGGATTGCTTTCGGTCCTCGCATTAACAAGCGTTTCTTGTGACGACTTCTTCGATGTTAATATTGATCCTAACCGTCCAGTAGAAGAGAATTTATCACTTAATGTAAAGCTGCCGGCAGCCTTGGCTGCTACGGCAAGCTATGAGACTACGGTGCTAAATCAGATTGGCGGGCTTTGGGGAGGCTATTGGGGCACATCCAATGAAGGAGTAAATGCTTTTTCAACCCTTAAGATGTACAATGGCCCTGGCCTACGGGATGCTCGTGATGGGACCCCTGTATGGGAAAATAACTATAATAACCTGTTGTTTTATAAGAAGGTTTTGGATCAGGCCATTGTTGAGGATGCTCGCTTTTATGCTGGTATTGCTAAGATAATGATGGCACATCATTACTTTACCTTAGTAGACTTTTACAATGACGTGCCATTTGATGATGCCCTACAAGGGTCTAGCATCCTATACCCCAGGTATGAGTCCGGCAAAACGGTGTATGAGAAGTCCATCAACCTAATTAATGAAGGCATTGAAGATATTAAAGTGGCTTCCTTACAACCTACAAATGATGACATCCTTTTTAAAGGCGATAAGCTAAAGTGGTTCCGCTTTGCGAACACCCTTAAGTTGCGGGCATTGCTTACCCAGTCGGAAGTAAGCACGCAGGCTGCATATATCAGTGCAGAGCTAGCCAAGATTAAGGCCGAAGGTTCAGGCTTTATTACAGAAGATGCTGCGGTAAATCCCGGGTACCTGAATACATTGGGCAAGATGAACCCTCTTTATGAAACCTTCTATCGGAATAATGCTGGTGTAGCGGTGGCCAATCATACCAATATCAGGCCTACGCAATTCCTGATTGCCCAGTATAAAGAGCTTGCTGACCCTCGTTTAGCGCAGAACTATACGGAGGTTAAGGGTGATTTTAAGGGTGTTATTTTTGGAGAAAACAGTATTCTCGAAGATTATGCAGCAGCAAATACATCCGCTTTTAAAGGGCCAAATGAAAATGCAAACAAGCCTGCGGGCTTTGTCAAAGCATTTGGACAAGGGACGATTATGCTATCCTTAGCAGAAGCCAACTTTATGCAGGCAGAGGCCAACCTCAGGGGCTGGATTGATGGTACGGCTGATGTGTATTATAAAAATGCTGTACAGGCATCTTTTAATTACCTATTCAATGTGAGCAATTATGATGTAAACAGCTATCTCAATCAAGATAAGGTGAAGTTAGCGCTCGCGAGCAACAAGCTCGAGCGCGTATTGGGGCAAAAGTGGTTGGCACTAGCCGGGATCAATAATATTCGTGCTTGGAATGACTTCCGTAGAATGGGCTATCCTAAATTTCCGAATTCTGCCACAGCTGTCAATAGAGAAACCTATCCATTGCGGTTTATGTATCCTGAAACGGAGATAAACTCCAATGCGGAGCAAGTTTTAAAAGCTGGAAATGATGATATTTTGAACGCCAAAATTTGGTGGGACGTAAAATAAGCCAATTGCCTTCAGGTGAATAAAAGCCTGAAGGTAAATTTTATTTAGACTAGAACTAAATAATTAATATCTTTAACCCAATCTATTGTACAGTAATTTTATGTCGAATAAAACAACATGGGATAAGACCCGAAAGTTCTTTAATGATATCCACTTATGGGGTGGGCTTATTTCGGGTTTGGTCGTTTTGGCCGTATGCCTTTCTGGGACGATCTATGTCTATAATACGGAGCTCCGAGAGGCTGCATTGCCAAAGTATTATAAGGCCGTAAAGACTGGCGATAAGTTGTCTCCAGATAGCCTATTGGCTATTGCCAAATCCCAGATTAAGGGCGATGTGGTAGGTATTAAAGTTCCTTTTGCAGAAGGGGTCACAACTGCTGTACTTTTTAATAAACCAGAGAAGGAAAAAGCTGGAACAGCTCCAAAGGAAAAAGAACAGGCTGCGGAAAAGGCTGTTGTAGCGGAATCCAAGGTTGCTACAGGAAATACTTTGGTAAGTCCTAATGTGGTTGCTGAAAAGCCTGAGACAAAAGGGGATGCAGCTGTCAAGAAGGGTGATAAAGCGAAGGCTGCCCCTGCACAAGGCGGCGGTCGTCGTCGCTCGAATCAGATGATGGTTAACCCTTATACGGGCGAGCTGATTGGAGATGCCTCTGAAGAAAAGACCAAGACGGCAGCTTTTATGCAGCAGATGTTTGGCTTGCACCGCTGGCTACTGCTCAATGAAATTGAAGAGCCCATCTTTGATGGCATTGAAAATAGAAAGTTGGGTTCTTGGATTTCAGGTACTGCGACGCTCTTGTTCTTACTGGGGGTACTCTCAGGCTTGGTCATATGGTTCCCAAAGAAGATGCGCGCTTGGAAGAATGGGCTTTCTGTACGATGGTCTGGTAGCTGGAAGCGTATTAATCATGACTTACACAATACCCTAGGACTATATACCTGGATATTTTTGTTCTTAATGTCTGTTACGGGACCTTTTTGGTCCTTTGAATGGTATCGTGAAGGCTGGCAAAAGACTTGGGGTACCTATCAGGATCCCAAAGCAGGCAAGGAAGAAAAGCCTAAGCTTGCATCTACCTACGTATTGGGCAAGTCTGCCATGAGCATTGAAGAGACTATTCTGCAGGTCAATAAGCTACTTCCTTATGAGGGAGATATAACGGTTAATTTTGCCAAAGATAGTACGGGTACAGTTTCGGTTACCAAAAGTAGGGTGGGCTTCTTTGCTCCCTCTGCAAGTGATAAGCTTACCTTGGATCAATATTCAGGAGCACTTTTAGAGAAGGATATCTTCCGCGAGAAGAGTTTTCGTAATCGCATAGGCTCTTCCGTAAAGGCTTTACATATTGGAGATGTGTATGGACAATTTAGTAAGTTGCTGTATTTTATCAGCTGTCTTGTTGCGACCTCCCTGCCTGTTACGGGCGTTTTTATCTGGATTAACAAGATGAAGAAAAAGAAAGGACCTAGAAGGTCTAGAGCATAAAGAAAAGAAAGGCCGAAGTTTAAACTTCGGCCTTTCTTTTCTTTATGCTCTAGAC
>JASLCA010000342.1 GCA_030146225.1 Sphingobacterium sp.
TCCTTTAAGCTCGTTCTTCCTTTTGTGCTATTTTTTAAGGAATCTATATAATCTGGATAGAAAGTCCATGTGTCGGTCTGCCCCTTTGCAATGGCATTTGCGCCCATCTTATAGATGTTGTAAAGCAGGACATCGGCATTTCTAGAGGCGTAGTCCAAGATGCTATAATTGAGTGACAGGGAATAGTCTATGGACTTCTTAAAGTTCCAGGACTGCGGACGCACAGGATTGGGAGTATTATTATTTGGCAATAGTCTATCTGCAACTACAGGCACGTCTGAAGGGGTTGGCCCTCCAATAATTTCGGTTAGGATACCAATCATATTGTGGAAGTACGGGGTGGTACGTAAGCCTCCATTCCACCAGGTCGAGAAAACTGAGCCGTCTAAACGGGTATAGCCTGCCTTGTCTTCGACATTTAAGCGATTGATCATGGCTGCCCCTACGGCATCGATGCCTGTAATAATCATTGGGTCATAGACATAGTTAAAGGGATTGCGATACGGTGGCCCAGCAACTACTGCTCCTGCGGGGGCTGTCTGATGGTGGTTGTAAACAATCTGTGGGAACCATTCTTGGTAGAGTATCTTAGCTATATGCTTTGACTCCTTCAGGGTGGTCATAAAGAAATCTCGGTTGTTGTCATGGCCAGCATATTTATGATACAATACTGGGATCTTCATGTTTCTATCGGATTCCTTGGGGTACTGCATATACCAATTGGCGAGGATGTCTTGCCCATCTGGGTTAACGTGCCATAGCAAGACAATTACATTGTCCAAATAGCGTTTCAACTCCTCATCTTCCCTATTTAGCAGTTGATACAGGGTTTCCATCAATTGATGCGATCCTACCATCTCATTGGAGTGCATGCCGCCATCTATCCAGACCACCGCCTTGCCTTCTTGGGATAGCTGCTTGGCCTCCTCTGCTGAGAGATCCTTGGCCAATGCCATCTTCTTAGCGATTGCCTTATAGTGATCCAGCTTGCGCAAGTTCTCGGGCGAGGAGATAATCATCAGGTGCTGCTTGTTGCCGCCTTCGGAAAGTCCCCTATATTCTATCTTTATACGATCGGACTGCTCCGCAACGCGTAGCATGTAGGATTCCATCTGCTGATAGTTTGCCAACTTATAGTCGGCTCCCATCTCAAATGAAAAATGTTCCTTGGGGCTGGTAATCTTCTGCGCATTAACGTGCATACCTAACAGCAGCAAAGAAATGGCATAAAACAATCTTCTTTTCATCCTTTTATTGGTTTTAGTAGGTCTCCTAGGTAATGCACATAGGCCTTACCTAGCTGTTAAATTTAAATTATTAGCGCAGGCGCTATCAGTAGGCTTTTATACCTAAACTCGGCCTTTTCGCACGCTAAAGGGGCTTTCATAAATTAGTAAAACTAAATTAAACATTTAAAATCGGATATGGTTTCCTCTCCCATAAATTTTACAATTAATCCTTAACAATTTTACCTGCTCGGATAAATCTCTTCGTTTCCTATAAAAAATCTAGTATTAAAGCCTAAAATCAACAATAAATTTTTATCTTGCTATAAGTCATGTCGGCTGTGCGCTGTTGCTTCAGAAGAGCTAAATTGTGCCTAAGACATTAAAATAACAAAATTTAAATATGGCGAAAGAGGATAAAATCAGAAGTTCATTTGCTAACAAAACTTGGCAAGAAATAAAAGTAAAAGACTCTTGGCAAATCTTTAAGATGATGTCGGAGTTTGTGGATGGATTTGAGAAGTTGGCAAAAATAGGTCCCTGTGTATCTATCTTTGGCTCGGCACGTACCAATTCAGAACATAAGTATTATACCCTTACCGTAGAGATTGCACGTCTTTTAGCTGAAAAAGGCTATGGAGTGATCTCTGGGGGCGGCCCCGGGATTATGGAGGCGGCCAACAAAGGTGCTTATGAAGCTGGCGGTAAGTCTGTGGGACTAAATATTGAATTGCCATTTGAGCAGTTTCACAACCGCTATATTGATCGCGACAAGCTACTGGAGTTTAATTACTTCTTTGTGCGCAAGGTTATGTTTATGAAGTATTCCCAAGGCTATATTGTTATGCCTGGAGGCTTTGGTACGATGGATGAGCTATTTGAAGCGATTACATTGATACAGACGGGCAAGATTGCACGCTTCCCGATTGTTTTGGTCGGAACTGCATATTGGAAAGGCTTGTTCGACTGGGTTGAAAACACCATGTTGGATCATGCGTATATCGCTGCAGAGGATTTAAAACTCTTCCGCTTGGTGGATACTGCGGAGGATGCTGCGGAGCATATCTTCCGTTTCTATGATAAGTATTTACTAAAACCGAACTTTTAATTAAGCTCAGGTTTAGTCTAAGTTTATAATTAAAATGCCTCAAGATCTAAAGAATTTTGGGGCATTTTTATGGGCCTACTCGCTAAACTGCATTCTTAGCCTGCTCTAGGAGGTATTTAAATTCAACTCGAAAGCCCTGCCCTATGCGCACGGCCTGCTTTAGCAAAAACCTGCCTTACTACTACAGCTTCGCAAGATCATCTTGCAGGAGCTAGCTCTGCATTAAAATTGGTATATTTGAAACTAACCAACAGCATACTATTGTCGTGAAAAAACTGATCTACTTCTTCTTTGCGCTAAGCCTTAGCGCTAACATTGCTTATGCACAAGATGCAAATCCACAGGATGAATTCTGGAGCCAACTTAAGGCGCATTGCGGGAAAGCCTTTAGTGGCAAAATAAGCACAGATCCTGCTCCTAAAGATTTTGCAGGCAAAGCCTTGTCCATGTATGTTATGAGTTGCTCCGAGAACGAGATCAAAATCCCTTTTTATGTAGGCGATGACCATTCTCGAACTTGGGTTTTTACTAAAACGCCTACGGGCATAACCCTTAAACATGACCACCGTCTTAAGGATGGATCCGAAGATCAGCTTACACAATATGGTGGAACAAGCAGCAATGCAGGTAGAGATACCATACAGTTTTTCCCAGCCGATCAGCAAACTCGGGACTTAATCCCATATGCTGCTGGCAATATCTGGTGGGTCACCGTGGATGCTGGTAAATATACTTACAATTTAAAAAGAGTGGATGCTGACAATCACTTTCAGGTCACTTTTGATTTGACAAAGGAGATTGCTATTCCGAGTAGACCTTGGGGGCATTAATTCCTGCTAAATCGCTTTATTAATCGATCCCTTATGTCCACAAATCACAGCTTCACACTTGTTTTAAATTGGCAAGCTAAGTCAATGGATGAATTAGCTAACAACCCCAAGTCGACTAGAAATCATCAGATTACTATCCCTGGCAAGCCTATGCTTCCGCTTTCGGCAGCTAAAGCCTTTAAAGGGGATGCTGCCTT
Organism: Sphingobacterium sp.; assembly: GCA_030146225.1. Taxonomy (GTDB): domain Bacteria; phylum Bacteroidota; class Bacteroidia; order Sphingobacteriales; family Sphingobacteriaceae; genus Sphingobacterium. Next base: position 3,362 of record JASLCA010000342.1, read on the forward strand.
GTATAATCCCGAAGACCTCTTGCTAAGTAGCCTTGCTTCTTGTCATATGATGGCCTACCTATATTGCTGTAGCCAAGAAAAGCTAGCAGTGATTTCTTACAGGGATAATGCAGAGGCTATATTGGAAGTTCGTCCTGATGGCAGTGGCTTTATTAGTCAGGTTGTACTAAAGCCTGTGGTGATTATCGCAGATGCTAAGCAAATCGAACTGGCCTTAAGCCTACACAGTAAAGCGAATAAACTTTGCTTTATTGCCAACTCCTGCAACTTCCCCATTACGCATCAGGCAAGTTGTAGCGCTGAATAAAGGCCCTAAACAAAAAAAGCTACTTCGTTATGAAGTAGCTTTTTTTGAGCCTCCTATCGGAATCGAACCAATGACCTACAGATTACAAGTCAGTTGCTCTACCAGCTGAGCTAAGGAGGCTTTTTCTACAGCTTTTCGCTGCTGATGCTGCAAATATCAGCAACAAAGCTATATTTTGCAAGCCTTTTCTTTAATTTCCCCAAGGATTGTCTTAAGCTTCTGAAAATCAAATCGAAAAAATCACCTTTTTAATTGCTGAGCTAGCCTATCCCCTCTTTAGCGAATGTTTTTTAGCCTAGAGCGCCCCTTGCCTCGCTAATAAACAGCTTAGTTACTTAAAATTAAAATCGTAAATTGCTTTTATGACGCAATTCAATAAAGATAGCAACAAACTCCCCATACAGCTTGATCATGGGCTAAATGTAACGCGCAAGGTGATTGGTGGGAAGTGGAAGCCCAGCATTATAGCCAGCATTGCGAAGGGCATTCAAGATCCTACTGCGATACAGCAGGCGATTCAGCATGCCAGCTTAGGGCTTATAAAGCAACAGCTTCGAGAGCTGCTCGCCTTTGAGGTACTGGAACTTCAAAGTCAAGATAATGCTTCGGAAGCGAAGCTCTACCAGCTCAGCGAATTTGGCAAAAGCCTACTCCCTCTTGTTGAAGCCATGCGCGAATGGGGGGATATGCACGCCTTGGAGGTTGCCCAGCTAATTCGAATCAAGGGCATTAAAACCTAGACAAGTCAAAATGACCGTTGATTTTAAAAAATCATGTCAAAATTTCCGATTTACAATAAATAAATCAAAAAGGTATTTCATTTGTTATGTATATGTATACATGAAAAGGAGTAAACTATATGAATTTTAACAACTATACGATTAAAGCACAGGAGGCTATACAAAAGGCTTCTGAAATAGCGGTTGGAAATCAACAACAAGCTATTGAACCCGCACATATACTTAAGGCATTACTGACGGTGGATGATCAGATTATCGGTCACCTACTAAAGAAGATGAATGCCAATGTCAATTATATTGAAACTGAGAACGATCAAATTATACAAGGCTTACCCAAGGTAAGCGGCAGCAATGTGTACTTTAGCAATGCTGGGGCTGCCCTCCTACAGAAAGCGCAAAGCTACCTTAAGGAGTTTAATGATGAGTTTGTCTCTATTGAGCACTTACTGCTAGCCCTTATAGCAGGCAAGGATAAGGCCGCAAACCTGCTTAAGGATCAGGGTGTAAACGAGAAGGACCTCAAGCTTGCGATTAAGGAGTTAAGGGGCAATAATCGGGTGACCGATCAGAATGCGGAAGCCACGTATAATGCCTTGGGCAAATATGCCCGCAACTTAAATGAGTTTGCTGAATCTGGCAAGCTAGACCCTGTTATTGGTCGGGATGAAGAGATTCGTCGGGTTATTCAGATCTTATCTAGACGGACGAAGAACAACCCTATCCTCGTCGGGGAACCAGGCGTTGGGAAGACGGCTATTGCCGAGGGTATCGCCCATCGTATTATTAAGGGGGATGCACCTGAAAACTTAAAGAGTAAGACTGTATTTTCTCTAGACATGGGGGCGCTTATTGCGGGTGCCAAATACAAGGGGGAATTTGAGGAACGTTTGAAAGCGGTGGTCAAAGAGGTCGCTGACAGTGACGGGGAGATTATCCTCTTTATCGATGAGATCCATACCTTGGTAGGTGCTGGAGGTGGCGAGGGCGCTATGGATGCTGCAAACATCCTTAAACCCGCCTTGGCTCGTGGGGAGCTACGTGCTATAGGGGCCACTACGCTTAATGAGTATCAAAAATACTTTGAGAAGGATAAGGCCTTGGAGCGACGCTTTCAAAAGGTAATGGTCAATGAGCCCGACACCCAAGATGCTATCTCTATCCTTCGGGGACTTAAAGAACGCTATGAAAGTCACCATAAGGTGCTTATACTTGACGAAGCCATTATTGCTGCTGTAGAATTATCGCAGCGCTACATTACAGATCGCTTCCTTCCAGACAAAGCAATTGACTTGATGGATGAGGCCGCTTCTAAGCTTCGCTTAGAGATGGATTCAGTGCCTGAGGCGGTAGATGAGCTGGATAGACGCATTATGCAATTGGAGATTGAGCGGGAGGCTATCCGTCGTGAGCAGGACGAGAAGAAGGTCAACGAGCTATCTGAAACGATTGCCAACCTTTCTAATGAACGCAACTCCCTTAAAGCTACTTGGCAGGCGGAAAAATCCCTTGTGGATCAAGTCAACCAAGAGTTACAAAATATTGAAAACTTTAAGCTGGAAGCTGATCAAGCTGAACGGGCTGGAGACTATGGCAAGGTTGCCGAACTGCGTTATGGCAAGATTAAGGAGTCTCAAGACAAGGTTGAAAAACTAAAGGTAGAGCTTACGGAGAAGCAGCAAAGCAACCGCATGCTGAAGGAAGAGGTTACGGCCGAAGATATTGCCGATGTGGTTTCAAAATGGACAGGCATCCCTGTCAACAAGATGGTGCAGTCCGAAAGGGAGAAGCTCCTACACTTGGAGCAGGAGCTGCATAAGCGTGTGGCTGGTCAGCATGAGGCGATTGAAGCTATTTCGGATGCTATCCGCCGCTCACGTGCTGGCTTAAGCGATGCGAAACGCCCTATTGGCTCTTTTATCTTCTTAGGTACTACTGGGGTTGGGAAGACGGAGCTTGCTAAGGCATTGGCGGAGTTCTTGTTTGACGATGAGCAGGCCATGGTACGAATTGATATGTCTGAATACCAGGAACGTCATGCCGTATCCCGCCTTATCGGAGCGCCTCCCGGCTATGTGGGCTATGAAGAAGGTGGTCAGTTAACCGAAGCTGTGCGCCGCAGACCTTATTCGGTGGTGCTACTGGATGAGATTGAGAAAGCACATCCCGATGTATTTAACATCTTGCTACAGGTGCTGGACGATGGCCACTTGACGGACAACAAGGGTCGTATGGTAAACTTTAAGAATAGTATTATCATTATGACCTCGAATACCGGCTCACATATTATTCAGGAGAACTTCTCTAAATTAACGGAGGGAAATCATGATGAGGTTGTTGCTAAAACCAAGGATGAGGTCTTTGAATTGCTACAAAAGTCTATACGTCCTGAGTTCCTAAACCGGATTGATGAGGTTATTATGTTTACTCCGCTGAGCAGAAATGAGATTGGGGATATTGTGAAGATGCAGTTTATTAAGCTGCAAGAACAGCTGGCGGAACAAAATATTCACATCGATGCGAGCCAAGAGGCCTTGGATTGGTTGGCCCAGCTGGGATATGACCCTGTATATGGGGCGCGCCCTTTAAAAAGGGTTATCCAGAAAAGGGTGCTTAATGAGCTATCCAAGGAGATTCTTTCTGGCAAGATTAGCAGCGATGCAAAAATCCAACTGGATGTCTTTGATGGTCAGTTTGTCTTTCTCAACAAGGATAAACTTTAATAAAACAAAAAAAGGATGCTGAGTCAGCATCCTTTTTTTTTATATAGCCAAGATCTACAGTGGCTGGGCAATAAAATCCTTTAAAAAGTTCTTTAGATTCCGAGGGCTCCCCTTTTGGGACATGCCATAGACTACATTTTCTAGCTTCCAACCTCCTTCATTCAAAAAGAATAGGGTGTCCTCCCAAGATTGTTGAGGCCCTTCGGTATTTGTAAACTTTACTAAGACTACGGCATGATCTTCATTCACATCTATGGATAGAATTTCATGTGCTGTAGAACCTTCATACAAACTGCTAAAAATAGCTCCTTCAATTAAAAGTGGCTTATCTGTAGGATGATCACTCTTTGCAACATGTGCAGCGGAAGCCTCTTCCTTTGCCTTAGCGGCACGAAGTAGGGCTATAAGATCCTGACTCATAAGTCGTTCATCCTTCTTGCTGTAATGTTCTCGCTTTTCATAAAAATCAGCTATAGACTTGGCTATCTCTTTCTTATCCGCTGATGTACAAGAGGATAGGAATAATAATGTGCTACTTAAAACTAGGAGTATTTGCTTCATATGACAAACTATTTTCTCAAATATAACATTCTGTTTATAAAAATAAAATTATGGCAAATTTCTTAACCTTATTCGAGCAAATATTTAACCAAGTATCAGTCCTTATACAGATTTAACAACCCAATAGCGCATGCTGAGTGGCTGTAAAAATATTTCTAAAGACAATATTCAATTCATTTTCCCGCTGCGCCCCTAAAATCCCTGTATGTGGGAACAATCTACTGGTCTCTTCTCGGATAAAGCCCACGATCTCCTTGCTGACAAACATAAGCTGCTCCAACTCCTCAGCGGCTGGAGACAACTGTGCCCAAGTACTGTTAATAAGTTGATACAAGGCCATCTTCTTAGCTTCAAAGGCCTGCCCTACTTGATCTAGCTCCATAAAGAGTTCTTTTCCCTTTTCTGCCTGCCATTTTTTATCGGCTGAACGCTGAAACAACAGCTTCTCATACAATTCCATAAACTTGCGGAACATGCCCATATAGTTAACGGCCAAAGTACAGGCTGCAAAGGACATAAAGGGGTAATAATAAAGTGCTGAATTATTTCTACGCTGCTCAGGTCGTAAGTCAAATGCCCGATTGGCTGCTACGGTCAAGCCTGCTATGGAAAAGCTATGGCTAGCTGTCACCTCCAAGCCAAAGGTATCCCAATCGTAATGGATTAGGACATCATCCCTATCTACAAAGAATGAGCTGTAGACAGGCTCTCCTGCTGCATCTAATACGGGTTCCCCATCCTCGTACAACCAAGCATTTAAGGTAAAGTGCGTGAGATGTGGGGCACCTGTAGCATACTTCCATGCGCCCGTAAGGGTATAGCCTGCTTCTGTTTTCTCGGCCTTGCCCGATGGTCTTCCACTTCCTCCCCAGCATACCTCCCGCATTGTAAAAATACGTTCGGCAAGAGCTGGCTCCAAAAAGCCTGCAAACATATTGGCCCCTGCGCAGAGGGTAACGGTCCAGGCTAAGCCCCCGTCCTCATAAGCTAGCTCTTCGAGCAATGCACAGCCTTCTGGCAAGGCATACTCCATTCCGCCATAAGCCTTTGGCACCCATAAGTTAAACCATTTCTCCTTATAGATCATCTCCAACAAACTATTCGTCAGTCTCTTTTCAGTAAGGGCATTTGGCATATTATCTTTGATATGCGCTTGTATAATGGGGTTAAACATAAGCTTGTTTTTTAGCAGTGTGCATCATCCGCTTCCAATCAAAATAACCGAAAATCGCGATGATAAATAGAAAAATAGTTAAGAAGGCAAAGAGGAAAAGCCCTTTATAAAACAACAAGGGAATAGCAACGAGGTTGGAGATATTTAGTAAAATCCAGTTCTCTAGCTTTCGCTTTGCTAACAGCCACATGCCTGCCCAAGCCGTGCTCGATACAAAGGCATCCATAATCGGCACATCTGAATCCGTAAAGAAGCGCAAGGCTAGGTATAGGCCTATATAACCAAACACAACAATCATCCCGGTAATACGCCAATCTTGCTTGCTGCTGACTGTGATCTCTACAGGCTTTGCATCCTGCATACTGCGCCAATACCATAAGCCATAGATGCTCATAATAAGGTAATACATGCTGAGCAAAATCTCTGCATAGAGCTTGGCTTCAAACAAGACCGACATGGTCATTAAGATGGAAATAATACCGAAGTAGTAATTGGCTTGCTTATTCTTTTTGGAAAGTAAGACTTGGGTAATGCCGAATAATACAGCTATTCGCTCCAACCAGGAGGTTTGCAACAGGCCTATTTGCACCTGTTCTAGGATTTCATTGATTTGCATAGTATAAGTGAGTATAAAACAATACGCACTTACGGAATACGGCTAAAAGAAAGATTTAAAATCCCTACGCCAGCATTACCTGGATCAGGTCTCTCTCGATCTAAACGAGATTGGGTATATTCTCAGCCCTGAATCGCTCGATCCGAAGATCGAGCGAAAGCACCCCATAAGTATTTTTAATTAATTATTTCAATTTTAAGGCTTCAGCCGAACGCTGACGCACTGCTGCACATAGCGCAGGGTCGTCATTTAAGTTCTTGCCCCAAGATGGAATCATCTCTCGCAATTTCTTGCGGTAATCATCCGACTTGGCACGCTCAGGGAAACATCTCTTGAGCAGACTAATCATAATAGCTACCGAAGTGGATGCGCCAGGAGATGCCCCCAACAAGGCTGCTATCGAGCCATCAGCACTAGAGACAACCTCGGTACCAAACTCCAAGATACCCCCATGCTTAGGGTCTTTCTTAATAACCTGTACACGCTGTCCTGCTACCTCTATGCCCCAATCTTCCATCTTTGCGGTTGGCAAAAACTGTTTCAGCGCATTGAGCTTGTCAGTAGGGCTTTTCATCACCTCTGTAATCAAGTATTTAGTCAGGTCCATATTGTCTAATCCCGCCGAAATCATCGGTCGTATATTTGATAGCTTAATGGAAGCTGGTAAATCAAAGTATGAACCTTTCTTAAGGAATTTCGTTGAAAATCCTGCATAAGGGCCAAATAACAAGGCTTGCTTGCCATCAATATAGCGGGTATCTAAGTGTGGAACTGACATCGGTGGCGCTCCCACGGATGCTTTCCCATAAACCTTAGCATGGTGCTGCTTGATCACGTCTTCATTCTTACAACGCAGCCACTGACCACCTACTGGAAATCCACCGTAACCTTTTGCTTCTGGGATACCTGACTTTTCAAGTAATAATAAAGACCGTCCACCTGCTCCAATAAAGACAAAGCGGGCTTTAATCTCACGCTTCTCACCTGTCGCCAAGTCCTTCACTTCAACTTCCCAACGACCATCATCCTCACGCTCAATATCTTTTACCTCATGACTCAAGGAAAGCTTTACATTATCCTTGGTCTGTAGGTGCGCGATAAGGTCCTTGGTCAATGCCCCAAAGTTTACATCGGTACCGATATCCATGCGGGTTGCAGCAACCTTCTCATCTGCTGCTCGACCTTCCATCATTAATGGAATCCA
>JASLCA010000347.1 GCA_030146225.1 Sphingobacterium sp.
CTTTCCTTGATCGCTGGTCCCTGCGCTTGCAAGGCCAATGCTAAAGACAAGCATAAAAGCTGTCAGAATTTGAGATAATCTTTTCATTTTTACGAATTATTTAATTTATAAAACAAAAATCAATCTTAATTTAGGAAAAAATTAGGAAAAATTATTTTCTAAGGGAGAAAACATGTAAACCATCTAGAAAATCATATCGAATTTCCAAAGCCGGATATGTGGACACGATTGACTTAACAATAGCCAAGCCCAAGCCTGTTGAGCTTTTATCACTACTTTCCTTATGAAAGCGTTTAAATACCACTTCCCCATCTAAGGCTTTGCCCTGACTCTCATTTGTAACAAGAAATTCCGTAGCAGACAGACTAATTTTCAGTTCTCCAGCCAGCGGACTATACTTTATCGCATTGCGCAGTAGATTAGAAATAAGAATGCTAGCTAAATCTACATCCATCTCCTGCACAAAATCACCTTGAACATCCCATAAAAGCTTTAGCTGCTTATAATCAATAAAATCTTGTAGCTCTTCGATCAGCCCTTCAGTAACAGTCTTAAAGGACACCAAGCTAATATTTCTATACTGCTTATTATCAATCCTCGACAGCATTAACAAGGATTTATTTAGGTTGACCAGCCGTAGCAAAGAGGCCTTTGCATCTGCAATCTGGGTCAGCTGCTTTTCATTCAGCGCCTCATCATCCAACAAGAGGTCAAACTTATTAATTGTAATGGCCAAGGGCGTTTGCAACTCATGAGCAGCATTCTCAATAAACAGCTTCTGCTCCTCAAAGAGGTTTTCATTACGCATCCACATGCGTTGGATTTCGGCATGTAGTTTATTAAACTCCAAGACATTGGTTTGCAAGGGGATTAACTTATCCTTAACCCCAAAGCGATAATGGCTTAGATTTTCCAGAATGGTATTAAAGGGCTTCCAGGCCTTGCGCAGGACTAAGGCATTGATCAAGTACAGGCTTAAGACCAACAGCACATAAAGGACAATGAGAGCGGTAGTAAGGTCGTAGATCAAATCATCTTCCTCAACAGTAGAGGTACGTATTTCTAAATGGTACAATTGCTCATCAGGCCCTACAAAACCAGTTTGCAACAGCCTATAAGGCTCCTCCTCTTCATCATAGGGCATATAAAACAATGCACTGCTCAAGCGGTTCTTCTTCGAATAGCTATCCTCATCAGCAGGCAGAATACGAAATTGATTTATCCCAAATTCACGTGTTTGCAGGAGTTCAGGATGCGCATAGACCTCCCTTAAAATCTCAATTTTCTGATTTTTCAAGCCATCGTCCACATTGTCATATACCTCATCCAAGATATAGGCATAAAACAAAGAGGCCCAAACGGCCATAATCAACAGGAAGGCTATTACCAAATACCTAAGCGTGTAATTCTTTAAGGAGATACTCATCTAAACTAGCTTATAACCTACCCCATAGACTGCCTGTAAATCCACATTGGCCTTTTGATCTTTAAGCTTTTTTCGGAGATTCTTAACCTGCGAATAGATAAAGTCTAAGCTATCTGCCTGATCTATATTGTCACCCCAAACCGATTCAGCCAAGCTAATCTTCTGTACTAGCTTCTCCGGCCTCAGCATAAAATAATACAGTAAATCATACTCCTTACGATTTAGCACGATCTCCTCATTATTGACCAGTACCCGGCGATCATCTGGACTTAGGGCCAGGTTCTTAAAGACAAGCAGCTGCTCCCCTTGCTGATTGTTACGTCGTATTACCGACTTAACCCGAGCCAAGAGCTCAGCCAGGTGAAAAGGCTTTGCCAAATAATCATCCGCACCCAGCTCCAAGCCAGCCACCTTGTCTTCCACCGCATCCTTGGCCGATATAATAATTACCGAATCACTCTTACCCAAGTCTCTGAGATTTCGCAAAAGACCCATTCCTGAACCTCCAGGCAGCATAATATCCAAGAGAATGCAATCATAGTCATAGTTGGAAAGCTTATCCATGCCCGAGGCAAAGTCAAATGCAGTCTCTACAAGATACTTTTCTTGTTCAAGAAACTGTTGTATAACAGTGCTTAATTCGACTTCGTCTTCAATGATTAGGATTTTCATAAATCTACTTTAAGTACAATTTTAGCTACTAATAATGGAAAAAATTAGGAAAAAAATAAAAACATTCATATTAAGGTTAGATTAATTGCGTTGATAACTATGTAAATAGCATGCAAACCTTATCTTTGTCATGGTATTACGGATGAAAAGAATAAATTGCTTATTTAAACATTTGTCTACTTTTTACGTTCTTAAGTTGAACGATCAATCTATTGAATAACATATAAAAACACGCGATTTTGAATAAATATGGACGAATAGCTTTAAAAGCTTTCCTTTGGTTTGTAGCGAGTGTAATTGTACTCTTTCTGCTGATCATCTTTCTTATTAGAATACCTGCAGTTCAAAATTACGTTGTCGGAAAAGTAACACACTATGTATCAGACAAAATCGGCACCCCGGTATCGATTGGCTACATTAATATTACCTTTCCCAAGAAGCTAGTGCTAGAGAATGTATACTTTGAAGATCAGAGCAAGGATACTTTAATTGCTGGAGAGAAATTGATGGTAGACATCAATATGCTTAAGTTATTACAAAATACAGTAGAGGTTCAATCTATAGACTTAGAAGGCATCACAGCCAAAATACAGCGTACCCTACCTGATAGTAGCTTTAATTTCGATTATATAATTAATGCCTTTACCACTGAGCAGAAACCTAGCAGCAGCTCGGATACCAGCTCGGCCTTACAGTTCAACATTAATGATGTGGTCCTTAAGCGTATTCATGTGCTCTACAATGATGAAGTTATAGGCACCCGTGCAGCCATTCAACTAAAGCATTTTGACAGCAAGGTTAAGAAGTTTGACCTCAGCAAGAATATGGCCTTTGCATTGCCTAAAATTAAGATTGATGGCTTGCAAGCGGATATTAAACAATGGCAAAGCAACCCCGACAGTGACCTCCCAAAAGCCGAGGACTTCGGGATTGAACAGACAGCCGCAGAGGCAGCTAGCAGTTTATTGCCTGATATTGACATCAAGCAGATTGACCTATCGGATATACATGTACGCTATGCGGACAACAGCTCAGCGATGGACACGAAGTTTGACATTCAGAACTTCGCGGCCAATATCCATAAAATAGACCTGAATCTAGAGCTTGTACAGCTCGGTAAGCTGGTCCTATCCAAAGCCGATGCAGCAATCCTAATGGGGAAAGTGCAGCAGCAAAAGACAGCGAGTCAGCCAAGTGCTAAGCCCGCCAACTGGGTCGTGAGTGCAGATAAGATTGTATTACAAGAGATTAACGCGAAGTATGTAGATAATAATCAGGCCCGAATGCAAGGCTTTGACTACGGCAATATTGCCATAAACAATCTACAAGGGGAGCTTACAGACCTTTATTATTCATCCGACTCCATCTCAGGATCCCTAAAATCTCTTATGGCCAAGGATAGATCGGGCTTTAATCTAAAAAAACTACAAGGAGACTTTGTATACACCGAGCAGGGCGCTATTATCAAAAACCTGCTTGCGCAAACCCCAAGGACGACCATTCGGGATTATATCAAGATCAGTTATCCCTCTTTGGATGCAATATCCAAAAACCCAGGGCTGATTAGCATCGATGCCAAGATTAAAAAATCGACCATTGATATGCGGGATATGCTCTACTTTGCACCCGAGCTAACGACAATTGATGCCATGAAGCCGCTTGTTGCGCAGCATTTCTACATAGATGGGAATATTAAAGGGCGTGTGGACAACCTTTCAATTCCGCACCTAGAATTTAAGGCCCTGGACAAAACTCATGTTATAGCGAGTGCATCAATCAAAGGACTTCCTGATGTAGACAAGTTAAATATTGATCTAAATATTAAAAAGCTAACGACTGGCAGAGGAGATATTGTACGTTTAGTGGATAAGTCTTTACTGCCAGACAACTTCGTCCTGCCCAACTCCATCAGTTTAGTAGGAACATTTAAAGGCGGCACTACAGGCTTTGACACCAAGCTAAAGCTGGTTACCGAAAAAGGAAATGCCTCCGTCAATGGAAACCTAAATATGGGTCGGGATACCACCTATGATGCCTATGTGACGATTGACAACTTCAATATAGGAAGCCTTCTGGATCAAGACTCGGTCTTGGGGCAGCTCTCTGCGGAAGCCCGCGTAACGGGTACTGGACTGAATCCCAAGACAATGAACAGCAAGATCAATGGCAAGCTTAATATGCTTGAAGCCATGGGCTATACCTACCGCAATATTGATCTTGATATTGACGCCATGGATGGAGATATTGCGGGTAAAATTATCAGCCCAGATCCCAACCTACAGGTAAACCTAAACTTTGCAGCCGACATGCGCAACCTTTACCCAAAGGTACATGCAGAAGTAATGATTGACAGCGTCAACCTCAAAAACTTAAAGCTGTTGGATGACGACCTGAGGTACCATGGCAAGATTGTGGCGGACTTTGAAACGGCAGACATCAACCATCTCAATGGGTCAATTATTGTCTCCAAATCCTCGATTGCCTATAATAATGAACGCTTTACCTTGGATTCTGTATCGCTAATTGCTAAAGCAGACACCAATAGAAATACCCTTATCCTAAAAGCAGGATTTTTAGATGCCCACTTAGTAGGACGCTACAAGCTTACTGAACTTGGCAGCTCCATACAGGATATTCTACAGATGTACTACAACCCCAAGGGGCTTCCGCCAAGCAAGGTGGCCTATTCAGCGCAAAACTTTGAGTTTAGTGCCAACCTGAGGAATACCAAGTTTATACGCGACTTCTTGCCTAAATTAGAGTCTATGCAGGATATCAGTCTGGATGGAACCTTTAATAGTGAGACCAAGAGCCTTATGGCCAAGCTTATTGCCCCCAAGCTAGTATATGATGGCATGTTGGTACAAGATATCGGGATAGATCTAACCACAGCCGACAGCACCTTGTACTATTCGGCGCTGATCAACAAGATCAAAGTCAATAATATAGAGTTGAATAATACCGTCTTTAGTGGAAGTGTATTTGAAAACAACCTAGACTTTGGACTATGGGTTAAAGATGCTAAGGACAAAGAACGCTACCACTTAGGCGCAAAAATGCGCGTTACCGAGAATAATTATATACTAAGCCTCAATGAAGACGGGCTTATGCTTAACTATGACAAGTGGCAGATTGATCCCAGCAATGCGCTGAGCTTTGGAACGGCCGGCATGCGGGCGCATAATTTCAGACTCCTAAACGATGGACAAGAGCTCCTTATACAATCGCAGGATTCTGTAACGAACTCCCCAATTAATTTGAGCTTTAATAATTTTAGAATAGAAACCCTAACGGAGATTTTAGATTCCGAAAGCTTAAACTTAGGCGGTAGTATCAATGGAAGTGCCACAGTATCCCGTTTAGAGTCCACTCCTGTCTTTGTCTCAGACATTAAGATCGAAAAATTCTACTTTGGGCAAGACACCATTGGAAATATACTTGTAAAGGTGAACAACATTAAGGAAAACACCTTCTCAACGGACATCCGAGTGACGGAGAATGGAAATGATATACAGCTAATAGGAGACTTTGTAAGTCCGCCAGAGGGAAAGGGCACAATAAATGCAAAATTGAGCCTGAAGCCTATGAAGCTATCCACTATTCAAGCCTTTAGCATGGGCTATTTAGAGGATTCCGAAGGCGACCTAAGTGGAGAACTCCTTATAACCGGAGCCTTAGATGCACCCCGGATCAATGGAAACGCCACCTTCAATGAGGCGAAAATAAATATTGCGATGTTAAACGCAGATCTGAAGATGGACAAGCAGACTATCTATTTTAATGATCAAGGCATACAGTTTAAACAATTTGAAATTAAGGACATACGGGGCAATAGCGCAAAAATAAATGGCAGCATTAAAACCAGCAGCTATACCGACTTTGTCTTTAATCTAAACTTAAGCACAGATGATTTTGCAGCAGTAAATTCTACCCGCGAAGACAATGATTTATTTTATGGCAAGCTATACATCACTTCCAACCTACGCATTACTGGAAATCTGGATAAGCCAAGGATTGATGGAAATGTAAAAGCCAACAATAAGACGGACTTTGTCTTTATCGTGCCCAATGATGATCCTGGCATTGCCCAACGGGATGGGGTAGTAAAATTTGTGAATCGCAGTGATACCGCAGCTACAAATGTATTTGCGAAGTTGGATTCCATGACCACAGCGACGCGACTATCTGGCTATGACATCGCCCTCAACCTTTCCACAGATCGGGACGCCAAGTTTAAGGTTGTACTCGACGAGGGTACCAATGATGCCTTGCTTATTCAGGGTGTGGCGGAATTAAATACGACCATCGATGCTAGCGACAAGATTACGATGTCGGGTACATTCACCGTGGAGAAAGGGAAATACTCCTTCTCCTTTGGCCCGATTACCAAGGACTTTGGCTTTAGCAAGGGAAGTACCATCACTTGGAATGGAGACCCCTTGGATGCGCAGCTTAATATTACGGCACTCTATACAAATAAGTTTTCAAGCTTAGAATTAGTACAATCACAGATTGGTTCTGAAAATCAAAACCTGTATAAACAGCGTATCCCCTTTGATGTAAAACTAATCCTAACCGGAGAGCTCTTCAAGCCGATCATAAACTTTGACATTGACTTGGATGAGAACAATGCCATCGCTTCACAGGATGTGATTAGCAAGGTCAATATCGCTTTGGCTAACTTACGGGAAGATCCTGCAGAACTTAATAAGCAAGTATTCTCCTTAATAGCCCTTGGACGCTTTATGTCAGCAAATCCATTTGAAAGTTTATCCGGAGGAGGCACTGAATCCTTAGTTCGGAGTACCGTAAGTTCCTTGCTGACAAGCCAGCTTAACAATCTCGCATCTGACCTTATTCAAGGTGTAGAGTTGGATTTCAACCTACAATCAGAGGAAGATTACCTGACAGGCGCAGCAGAGACAAGGACCGACTTAAATGTAGGTATCTCCAAAATGTTATTTGACGACCGCTTAAAAATAACAATTGGCTCCAACTTTGAGGTAGAAGGAAACTCTAGACCAGGTGAAAAATCAGCAAATATTGCAGGAGATATCTCCCTAGAGTACCAGCTTTCAAAAGATGGCCGTTATTTTGCGCGCGTATACCGTAAGGATCAATACCAAGCTACCCTACAAGGGCAATTTGTAGAAACAGGTATAGGATTTATTATCAATATGAGCTACGACAGATTTAGAGAATTATTTATGTCTTCGAAAGCATTGGATCAGTATTACAATACCGAAAGTAAAGGATTTAGAAGAAGGTTTGACGTGGAACGTATGGAAGTTGACTCTATCTATAGAGATAGTGTACGCCTAATTATCCGTGACAGCTTGATGCAACATAGCCCTGAATACAGAAAACGTATTGAAGAACGTGAAAAAGACAGCATAAAGCCAGAACCAAAAAACAATAAGCCTGCTGATATAGTAGCAGATACAACGCGAAAAGCTATAAGAAATGAAGAGGACGAAAGGAGCAATAATGAAAAATAGTAAAAACCTTTACTTGATTGGCCTATTAGCCCTGGCTTCCTTTGCCGCTTGTAATAGCACAAAATACCTTGCCGAGGATGAGTTTCTATATGACAAAGGCACCGTCACAATACATAAGGATAGTTTAGATGAGAAGCGCAAGGCCTCCTTTGAGACCTATATGGAAAGTCTTTTAACCCCCAAGCCTAATAAAAAGTTTTTAGGCGCTCGGGTGAAACTCGGCTTATACAATATGGGGGGCGGTCCAGACAGCACCAAGAACTTTTTCAGAAACTGGCTTAAAAAAAGTGGTGAAAAGCCTGTCTTACTAGCAGACATCAATCGCGAATACAATGAAAATATCCTTCGAAATCGGATGGAAAACCTAGGCTTCTTTAATGCCTATGTGACCTCCGACACCTCCATTGTGGGCAAGCTGGGCGAAGTCCGCTATAATGCCTTTCCAGGAAACATATACCGGATTGCCAAGGTAGACTTTGAGTTGGATTCCAACAAGCAGCTGGGGATTGATATCCTTAAATCCAAATCCAACTCCCTATTGCAAGTCGGGCATAACTACAACCTAGATGTTGTAATCAGTGAAAGAGACCGAATAGACAATGAGTTAAAAAACAAAGGCTATTACTACTTCTCCCCAGACAACCTCCTGGTAGAGGTAGATAGTACAAAGGGAGAAGATAAGGTAGATATGTATGTAACCCTAAAGCCGGAGACTGCCGAGAAAGCAAAATATCCGCAAACCATTGGGAATATCTATATCTATCCCAATTATAAGGTGAGTTCAGAAGGTTATTCCACTCGTAAACCGCGAGAATCTGAGCGCTACAAGGACAATATGTATATTGTAGACAGGGAAAATACCTACCGAAAAAAGGTACTAGCCAATCATATATTCTTTAAGAATGGAGACACCTACAACCGGGTAATGCACAACCGTACCATCAGCCATCTGGTCAATTTAAATGCCTATAAGTTTGTCAAAAACAACTTTATAGACAATCCAGACTCCGCAAATACAATGGATGTATATTACTACCTGACACCGATGCCAAAACGTTCCATACGCTTTGAAGTACTAGCCAAGACGGCCTCAGTATACAACGGAACCGAAGGAAATGTGAACTGGACAATGCGCAATGCCTTTAAAGGTTTTGAAACCTTAAACCTAACGGTCTTTAGCGGCTATGAGACGCAAACGGGGGGAAATGCCAATCTAAACTCCAGCTATTTACGCTATGGAGCTGAAGTTGCCATCACCTGGCCACGCCTACTATCCCCCTATAAATGGGCACCTTCGCGTCGCTTTATCCCAAAAACATACACCAAGGTCGGCTATGAATTTCTAACGCGTAGAAATGCCTATACCCTGAACTCACTAACCATGAACTTCGGTTACAACTGGAAAGAAAATGAGCAGAAACAGCATGACTTAGCCTTGCTAGAGATTATCTATGTACAGCCTCGGAATATATCCGCTGAGTATCAAGCGCAGATGGATACCGTACCCACGCTACGTCATATTATTGATCAACAGTTTTCCTTTGGTCCCAACTACAATTACATCTTTACGAACTCCATGGAGAATCGTCAACATACCTTCTATGCAAAGGCCGGTTTAAATACCTCTGGAAACTTCCTGGGCTTAATTCAAGGCTCCAAAGATGGGGACCCTAAGAAATTCCTAGGTCAAGCCTACTCGCAATTTGTAAAGACAGAGGTAGATCTTCGCCATTATATGAAGCTGTCTCCAACCTCCGTATTAGCCTCTAGGGTGATGATTGGGATGAGTTACTCCTATGGCAACTCCAGATCCCTCCCCTACCTAAAGCAGTATTATACAGGTGGACCTAATGGCTTAAAAGCCTTCCGAGCGAGATCAGTAGGGCCAGGATCAGCCATGCCTGAAAACTTAGGAAAAGAAAATTTCTTTGCGGATCAAACAGGAGATTTCAAGCTAGAGCTGAATACCGAGTACAGGGCTAAGATCACAGGCATTTTTCACTGGGCAGCATTTATAGATGCCGGAAACGTGTGGTTACAGCGCGAAGACATCAACAAGCCAGGAGGTAAAATATCAGGCAGCTTCTACAAAGAACTCGCTGTGGGTGTGGGGGCTGGTCTTCGGATGGATTTAGACTTCTTGATCCTACGTACAGACCTCGCCATGCCGGTAAGACAACCTTTCAGACCTTCTGGTGAAAGATGGGTATTTAAAGAAATAGACTTTGGCAATTCAGCATGGCGCCATCAAAATCTAATCTTTAACCTAGCAATAGGCTATCCATTCTAAGCAAGTAGCGATAAAAATGCGCAGTACGCGTTCCTTTTGGCTTGTCATTTCATAGACTATTGACTATATTTATAGTAGTAACTTGACAAAACAAAAGGACGCGATATGAAAATCACAGTAATTGGCGCAGGAGCTGTTGGAGCAACCACAGCAGACAATCTTGTTCGAAAAAATATTGCCGAGGAAATCATCCTCTTGGACATTAAAGAAGGCGTTGCTGAAGGCAAGGCGCAGGATATGATGCAGACCGCAGCACTCCTAGGCTTTGATGCGAAAATAAGTGGTGTAACCAATGATTACGCACGCACAGCAGGCTCAAAAGTGGCTGTAATTACTTCAGGCATCCCACGCAAACCGGGGATGACCCGAGAAGAGCTTATCGGCACAAACGCAGGCATTGTAAAGTCTGTAGTAGAAAACCTAGTCAAACATTCCCCTGAAATAATAATCCTTATCGTTTCCAATCCAATGGATACGATGGCATACCTCGCGCAAAAGACCAGCGGGCTTCCAAAACATAGAATTATCGGTATGGGAGGCGCACTAGACTCTGCGCGCTTTAAATACCAAATAGCAACAAAGCTAAACGCTTCAGCAAATGATCTAAATGCAGTGGTTATAGGCGGCCATGGGGACACCACAATGATTCCACTTTTGCAGCATGCCACGTGGAACAGCGTTCCAGTACGGGATTTCCTAGATGAGGCTGAGCAAGCAGAGATTATCCAGAAAACAATGGTAGGTGGCGCAACCCTTACTGCATTAATTGGCACTTCAGCCTGGTATGCTCCAGGAGCTGCGGCAGCAGCTATGGTAGAAAGCATAGTGCGCGATCAAAACCGCCTGTTTACGGCTTCTGTATACCTAGAGGGTGAATATGGCGAGTCGGATATTAATATTGGGGTGCCTGTTATTATCAATAGCAAGGGCTGGGATCATATTGTCCCCTTAAAGCTTTCTGCCAAAGAACAGGAATTGTTTAAAGCCTCCGCACAGGCCGTACGCGCGATGAACCAAGTCTTAGTAGACAGCGGAGTTATCTAGCATAAACCCCTATAAAAAGCCCAAATCCTAAAGGATTTGGGCTTTTTAAATTTCAAGCTCCTGCTAATTGGGCCTGTTTTGCAAGATAATATCTATATTTAGCCCATGCAGAAAATCCCTTTAGAAATCCTTAATCTACAAGGAGACGGCTATCATCTCTTGGTCGAGGTCAGCCTTCTAAATAAAACATTTAAGATGGTACTAGATACAGGCGCCTCGAAAACGGTACTTGACAAGCAGATCTTGCTAGCAAATGGGATTACCGAGGAAGACTTACAGCATACCGATGTTGTATCCACAGGACTAGGAACCAATTCAATGCAAAGCTTTACCCTTCGGCTTTCAGAATTTCAAATAGCCTCTTGGAGCACCAAAAATTTCACGGCTGCTGTACTTGATCTGAGCGCAATAAACTATGCCTACGAGCAGATGGAGCTTCCTACTGTTATAGGCGTACTCGGAGGAGATATACTCTACCATTATGGAGCCAAGATAGACTACAGGACAGCCAGTCTAAGCCTCCGCAAAAGAGCCTTAAAACTTAAATAAGGGCCTATGGATATGGCGGCGTAGGTAGGTGTAAAAGCCCAATGCAATTAAAATACCTGCTCCTCCCATCAGGTAAAGGGTGCTTTTAATGCCTGCAAATTCTGCAATAGCGCCCACCATCAAGGTCCCAATGGGTGCAATACCTTGAAAAGCCATTACATAATAACTTATCACTCGGGCCCGATAAGCAGACACGGCATGCGTCTGAATATAGGTATTTATAGAAGAATTTTGCGTCATCATCGCATAGGAAACCATCCCGGTAAAGAACAAAGCCGTAGGCAAGTAATGCGCATAAGCCAGTAAAGAAAGAGCTAGCCCCATGAGCAAGGCGGAGAAAAGTACGCGGTAGCGCATGTTTTGGCCAGTTTTCATGCGCGCCATATTGATTGCCCCCACCATTGCTCCTAGTCCAGCGGCACTTTCAAACCAAGAAAAGGTAGCCTCATCCCCATTAAAAAGATCCTTGGCCACCGCAGGTAAGAGTGCCGTATACGGAATAACCAACAAGCTGGAAAAGGCCAATACCACAATTAAAGAGCTAATATGCGGAGAGCGTTTAAGGTAATGAAAGCCGCCTAAAATACCTTCCCAGGTACTCTCCTTAACAAACTTGATCTCATCCTCTACCACATTCATCAGCAGCAGACAGATTATAACTGGTATATAACTAATAAAATTTATAGCAAAACAGGCAAATTCACCATAGCTAGTCAGTAAAATGCCGGCAATTGCCGGCCCAACCATGCGTGCAGCATTAAATATGGAAGAGTTTAGGGCAATTGCATTGGGCAAATCCCGCTTATTATCCACTAAATTAATAAGTAGAGACTGCCTTGCAAGCACATCAAAGATATTGATCAGCCCTTGCACAAAGCCCAAAATGGAGAGTAAAAGCACCGTCTCCTGCTTTAAGCCAACCAGCAAGGTCAGCAAGCCCGCCTGAATCATCAGGCCAATCTGGGTCATAAATACCAGCTTGTACTTCTTATGCTTGTCTACAAAGGATCCAATAAATGGGGCCAGTACCAAGGAAGGAAGCAAGGATATAAACTGCACAAAGCCTAGCCAAAAGATCGAATCCGTCAGCTCATAGACCAACCAACTGATAGCCACACGCTGCATCCAAGTGCCTAAGAGCGAAATCGATTGCCCAATTACGTGCAGCTTGAAATTGGGGTAAGAAAGCGATCTAAATATATCCATTTGGCCGTACACAATGTTTTAAAGAATCTTATACAAGATTTGAGAATAATATAGCTATTTTTGTAACACAAAACATCGTTTTAGGTTTTAGAATCATTTAAATTACTATAAATCAACAATCAAAATGAAATTTTTTATTGATACAGCGAACTTAGCTCAAATCAAAGAAGCACAAGATTTAGGCGTTTTGGATGGCGTAACAACCAACCCAAGTTTAATGGCTAAAGAAGGCATTAGTGGTGACAGCAATGTCATCGAGCATTACAAAGCTATTTGTGCCATCGTGGATGGAGATGTAAGCGCTGAAGTTATCGCGACTGACTACGAAAACATCATCAAAGAAGGAGAAGCATTAGCAGCTTTAAACCCGAAGATTGTGGTTAAGGTTCCAATGATTAAAGATGGTATTAAAGCCATAAAATATTTCAGCAGCAAGGGCATCAAAACCAACTGTACTTTGGTATTCTCAGCAGGCCAAGCCTTGTTGGCAGCTAAAGCAGGAGCGACTTATGTGTCTCCATTTATCGGCCGTTTAGATGACATCTCAGTAGATGGTATGGGCCTTATTGAAGAGATTCGTTTGATCTATGACAACTACGGTTTCCCTACACAAATCTTAGCAGCATCCGTACGTCACAGTGCACATTTATTGGGCTGTGCTAAGATTGGTGCGGACGTAATGACTGGCCCTTTGTCAGTTATTTTAGCCTTGATGAAACACCCATTAACGGACAGTGGCTTGGCTACTTTCCTAGCTGATCACGCAAAGGCAGCGGGCAAATAATCCAATCCCAAAAGAAGCTTTAACAACCTGCTGAGACCCGTTCTCAGCAGGTTTTTTTTTGCCCCAAATAATGTGTATTTTTACAAGTAAGATGATGGAAAAAGAAACTGACAAACAACAAGACTTTATGCGACTGTTGAAACAAAACGGTCTTAAAGTAACACCCCATAGATTGCGTGTTTTGGAAGAAATAACGCACAAAGACGCAGCTGTCTCCCAGCCAGATTTAGAGAAGATCTTGGGCAAGGAAATAGACCGTGTCACCTTG
>JASLCA010000349.1 GCA_030146225.1 Sphingobacterium sp.
TGCAGCGCATAGGACATGCTCAGCAAGGCATCAGAAGCATTGTAGACAAATACGGCCTTGTATTGCCCTTTAGGAAGTTCAAGATCCAACTTGGGCATGTGCGCAGACTCCAGTGAAATACTCCCCGACAGCACTAATCCACCAGTCTCCTGCTCAAATATTCTATAGTCAAATTGGCGTATGCTAGGCAAATGTGCTGAACGCACTTGGCCAGTTAGGTAGATATTATCAAGTCGACATACCCCTTGCCTCGGATTGTAATTACTGCCTTCTTCGCGTAGTCCAGCCTTCGGAGTAAGCTTTATATACAAGGGGGCATTCATGTCTAAGGTTAAGGCATCTAAATAATAGCGAAATGTATTCTTGGGATAGCTACCTCCAGTATTACTAAATTGATTGTCCTCCGCTAAGAGTTGATAGGTAAGCCCATCCTGCCCATACCATATGGAGAAATCCTTGGGTCCAGTTGCAGAAGAGCCAATGTCAAAGCCAAAGGATTCCACTGCGCTCACGGCATTTAGGGGCAGGACAATAAGCAGACTTTCCAGCCCAGTAATCGACATGGCTTGCCCTGCAGGGTAGCCATTTGAAGCCCAGCCCTTGGCAGTATAATTGCTGGGCTGCTGCCCATCATTATAGCTAATTACAGCGCCTGTATTAGCCCGTATATCGGGAAGCTGCGAATGTTGGTTAAAGGACCAATAGTAAAGATAGCTGGCGGCTTGCTGCCCACTAAAGCCAGCATGCAACTTAGTGGGGCTTGCAGTGGGCAGGCCAGCCCATTTTTCTAGCGGATAGATAGCCGACTTAAATTCCTGGAACTTAATGGCTACAGTATAGACTTCATTATCATCGGGTAAAGAATTCGGTTTTTTTTCACATGCATTTAAAAATAAGAGGATATATGATATTGAAAGTCCACACTTAAGGAATGTGGTAAATCTTTTCAAAACGTATAATAGTTTTTTGGTTCTGTCTAGCTAAGGTAATAAAAAAAAGCAGACCTAAAAGCCTGCTTTTCAATTATATAGTTAAATTTTCGTAATTTCCATTAAACAAGATCCTGACCTGGCTGCCCTTCTTGCCTTGGATCTTATAGTCTATCACCTTTCCAGCTTCCCATTTGATGTCTACACTGAAATTCCCACGCGCTTTCAGCCCCTTCACCTCCCCAGTCTTCCAGCAGGATGGTAATGCAGGCAATAAGTGGATATAGCCATCATGCGATTGCAAGAGCATCTCGGCAATCCCCGCTGAGCCTCCAAAGTTGCCATCAATCTGAAAGGGCGGGTGAGCGCAGAATAAGTTGGGATAGGTCCCAGCCCCAACCCCATTGTAAGATTGCGCATCCGCAAAGGCAGGCTTTAATAATTGACGTAAGATTTCCAAGGCGTGGTCCCCATCATGCAATCGTGCCCAAAACAATATTTTCCAGGCTCTAGACCAGCCAGTTCCTTCATCGCCGCGAGCCTCCAAGGTTTTTTTCGCAGCTTCGGCCCATTCTGGAGTACTAATGGGAGATATAAAGTTTGCCGGATACAATCCATACAGATGGGATACATGCCTATGTTGAGGCTCTATCTCCGTATAGTCGTGTAGCCACTCCATCACCCTGCCCGAAGCACTTACCTGTACAGCAGGCGGAATTTGCTTTAAATCGGCTTGCAAATCCTTCGCAAAGGCGTCATTGAGTTTCAAAATAGTATTCGCAGCTATTACGGCCAGGTAAAGCTCTCTAACAATTTGATTGTCTATGGTAGGTCCCATCGCTACAGCCGCTGTTTTTCCATTGGGCAGGCGGAAAGCATTCTCTGGAGATACCGAGGGGGCCGTCACCAACCAACCTGTCTGCGGATCCTTTACTAAGGTCGCCTTATAGAATTCAGCAGCCCCCTTTAAAATGGGATAAATATCCTTTAAATAAGTCTGATCTTGTGTAAATTGATAATGCTCCCAAAGATGGTTACACAGCCAGCCTGAAGCGGTACTAGCGCCCCAGGAAGCCTGCTCACCAGGAGCAGAATAGCCCCAAACATTAGTCATCATATATACCACCCAACCCGGAGCATTGTAATAAGCCTTAGCTGTCTGCTCTCCCGTCTTGGCGATACGCTTTATGAGTTCAATAAAGGGCTTATGGTAAGTCGAAAGATTGCTAACCTCTACGCCCCAATGATTCATCTGGGCATTAATATTCAAATGGTAATCTCCATTCCAGGGCGTTTGAATCTGATGAGCCCACAAGCCTTGTAGATTGGGAGGCAAGGCCATTGGATCCGTTGGGTCGGTACTAGCAATGCTTAAATAGCGACCAAACTGAAAGTAAAGTGCTGCCATGCCATTATCCTGCGCTGGATTTAAGTTAAAATTCCGAATGCGAAGATCAGTAGGTAGCGCGTGTTGAGCATGCTGATCTTCAATGGTCAGACTAACCCGATTGAATACCTTTGCATAGGCTTTAAAATGGGCCGCGAGTAACTTGGAAAACGATTGCTTTTCAATACCTGCCAATGCATGCTGCACATAGGCTATTGGATCATGTCCATAATAGCTGGTCGATGCCGCAAAATAAACCAATACCTCATCGGCATCTTTTACAATGATGGCATTATCATGCACAGACTTGGTTCCGCCCTTTACTAGGAGTCTTACCTTGCCTGCAAACTGTGAGCCATTCCCACCTTTGCCATCGGGTAAATATCCGGAGACAAGAATTTCGTGATTGGCTAGTTGATAGTCCCCTATGCGCTCATCCCTATAAAAATGCAT
>JASLCA010000359.1 GCA_030146225.1 Sphingobacterium sp.
TATGACTATACCGTATTTGACCGTTGGGTAAACTTTATGCATGAGATCGGCATTAACAAGATGATAAATTGCTATTCCATTATCCCTTGGAACAATGAAATTCACTATCAAGATGCGCAGCAAAACAAGCTTATTAATGTTGTTGCTAAGCCTGGAACCCCAATCTTTGCCGAGTTATGGACCCCTTTTTTAAAGGATTTTGTACAGCACCTTAAGGCCAAAGGCTGGTTGGATAAAACCAATATAGCGGTAGATGAGCGTTCTCGAGAAGAGATGGATGCAGCCTTAACGCTCTTGACAGCAGTTGCTCCTGAACTCGGCATCTCCTATGCGGACAACCAAAAGACCTACCAGCGTTATCCCGAAAGTAAGGATATTAGCATTGGTGCATCGCATCCCTTTTCGTTGGAGGACTTACAGTCGCGCAAGGCAAGGGGTTTAAATACGACCTTTTATATCTGCTGTAGTGATGGCTTTCCCAACCAGTTCACCTTTTCAGACCCGGCTGAGTCCACCTACTTGGCCTGGTATGCAGAAGCAGCGCAGTTTGATGGCATGTTGCGTTGGGCCTTTAACTCTTGGGTAGAAAACCCCTTGCAGGATTCCCGTTTTAGAACCTGGCCAGCAGGGGATACGTATATTGTATACCCACACAATCGCAGCTCTATCCGCTATGAGCGGATGTTGGAAGGCATTCAAGATTATGAAAAGTTGCAAATTGTTAAGCAAGCCTTGCACGCTAAAGGCGATAAGGAGGCATTGGACAAGCTACAGCAAGCCAGCGCAAAACTCAATACCGTAGAGCGTAAGGCCAATTGGAATCAATCCTTAAATGAAGCCAAGGATTTATTAAACAATCTATCTAAAAAATTAAAGCCTTAATCTAGGCATTGACCTTTTTCATATAGCTAGTCTCTTAAGAGGCTAGCTTTTTTTATGGGAAAAATGCTTTGCCTCTAGATACAAAAGGAGGCTAGCTTATTAGGGCTAGCCTCCTTTATAAATGCTTATTAAAAGCAAGAGCTTAGCCCTTGCGCAAATATTTTGTAAGGATCACGATGGTTTGCCCATCTACCTTGCCTTCGATCTGCTCTACATTGTCATGTACCAAGCGAATGTTCTTGACCACTGTGCCTAGTTTGGCAGATATGGAAGAACCCTTTACATCCAATGTTTTGGTTACCACAACAGTGTCTCCTTCGAATAGGCGAGTACCATTGCTGTCTTGGTGAAAGTCCACTGTACCGTCCTGCTCATGGTCCCCCGTTTTCTTAGCCCATTCTAAATCCTCATCACTAAGGTAAAGGATGTCTAGATTGTCTGCTGCCCAGCCTTCGTGACGTAATCTACTCAGCATGCGCCAAGCGACAACCTGCACGGCAGGGTATTCAGACCACATGCTGTCGGATAAGACCTTCCAATGTTCAGCATCTAATTGTTCCTGCTTTTCGATCTGATCTAGGCAGGTCTTGCACACGATAATGGAATGCTCTGCTGTAGCTTGATCATGCGGTGCTACCGTGTATACGGATAGATTATCAGTTGCCATACACAATTCGCAGGCCTGATTGCTTCTTTCTAAAAGTTGAGTTTCTAATGACATGTTATTGCAATAATTAGCTTCTAAAATACAAAATATTAAGGAGAACAACGATTTTACGATTAGGAATTGATTTTTGGTAAAAAAAATGTAATATTGAGAAAAAAAAGGCATATGAAATGGCAAGACGCACGTAGAAGTGGAAATATAGATGACAGACGCGGCATGAGCGGTGGTAAGAAATTGACCATTGGCGGAATTGGCGGCGTTATCGTTATTGTGATCGGTCTTTTAATGGGGGGCGATCCAATGCAGCTGTTGAATGAAGTACAGCAAGGCGGTATGGGGAATCAGACTGAAGCAGGAGAATACCAGTCTACTCCTGAAGAGGCCGAGTTACTGAATTTTGCGGATGCGGTTTTGACCAGTACTGAAGATGTTTGGAGCAATATATTTGCGCAAGCCGGTAAAACTTACCCCTTGACTACCTTGGCTGTTTATAATGGTGCTACCGAAACCTCGGGCTGCGGCACAGGTCAATCCTCATTCGGGCCATTCTACTGTCCTGGAGATCAGAAAATCTACTTAGATTTAAGCTTTAATAAAGAGCTGTCTCAAAAATATGGAGCGAAGGGAGAGTTTGCATTAGCTTATGTTATCGCACATGAAGTGGGCCATCACCTGCAAAATGTGATGGGAGTATTGGATAAAACCAATGCGATGCGTCTTAAAATGAGCGAGAAGCAGTACAATAAAATCTCTGTTATGACTGAATTACAGGCTGACTTTTATGCCGGGGTATGGGCTCACCATCTACAGAAGTACTCTAAGATTAAAATTAACTATGATGATATTCTAGATGGCATGCGTGCGGCGGCGGCTGTAGGGGATGATCACTTGCAAGAACAGGCATATGGACAATCCAATCCAGAATCTTTTACGCATGGAACTTCTGCTCAGCGTGTCGCTTGGTTTAAGAAAGGCTATGAGACAGGTGATCTAAACGCAGGCAACACCTTTAATGATAGAAGTTTGCAATAGTAGGATAGGCTTGGTTTAAGAAAGGCTATGAGACAGGTGATCTAAACGCTGGCAACACCTTTAATGATAGAAGCTTGCAATAGTAGGATAGGCTTGGT
>JASLCA010000385.1 GCA_030146225.1 Sphingobacterium sp.
CCTAACCTTTAGCCATATCGGCTTCAGCTATCCTTCAAGACCTGATTCCGAAATATTAAAAGACATCTCCTTCCATGTGGAGGCTGGCAAACGCTTGGCGATTGTAGGCCCAAGTGGAGCCGGAAAATCCACTATAGCCTCCCTTATCTTGCAGTTTTACCATCCAACCAAGGGAGAAATCCTGTATGATGGCAAAAAGAGCGACAGCTACAGCCTCACTGACATCCGTAACCAAGTTGCCTTGGTTCCGCAAGATGTGTTATTATTTGGCGGTACAATCCGCGAGAATATTGGCTATGGCTATCTGAATGCCGATGCAGACAGCATTATCCTTGCGGCTAAGCGCGCCAATGCGCATGACTTTATTATGTCCTTCGCAGAGGGCTATGATACCATGGTTGGCGAAAGGGGTGTAAAGCTTTCTGGTGGACAGCGACAACGTATTGCTATTGCAAGAGCCTTATTAAAAGATCCTGCTATACTAATCTTAGATGAAGCGACCTCAGCCCTGGACTCAGAATCCGAGCGATTAGTACAATTGGCATTGGAAGAATTAATGAAAAACAGGACTTCCGTGGTTATCGCGCATAGACTTAGCACCATAAAAGATGCTGACTATATTGCTGTTGTAGAAAACGGAGCTATATCCGAAATAGGTAGTCATACGGAGCTTATGGAGAAGAAAAATGGGCTATATCAACACCTTTACACATTACAATCAGCACAAAAAACAACTAGTTAATTTCTGTTAAAAACCATTAATCTATAAAACATTTCGGATTTTATCTTGTTAGCTTAGTACAATTTCGTATCTTAAAGAAGAATAAAAACAGACAAAATCATGGAAAAGAAGAATGGATTGATCGCTTTTGCCTTAGTAGGACTTGCTGCTGGAGCCGCAGCTTACTATTTATTAGGCACAGAAGATGGTAAACACCAGCTTGACAAAGCTAACAAGGGTGTTAAAAACCTATCTAAATCACTACAGAAGCTTTCCAAAGAAGAAAGCAAAAAGGCTTCAAAGCTAGCTAAAGCTGCAAAAAAAGACTTATACAATCTGAAAGACAAGGCAGTAGAAGCAGGCAAACATGCGGTTGAAGTAGCGACTGAAAAAGCAAATCAATGGGTTAACAAAGCCTCTGATACTGCTAAAACAGCAGCTGACAAGACGCATGAAGTAATTTCAGAGGTAAAATCTGAAGCTAAAAAAGCATAAGCTGCTACTGGTGGAGTTCAACTCCACTTTATGACTTACACTTTACAGATAAATTCAGGAGTTTTTCAGACATCCAAACCTAAGTATGCTTATCTTTGCGATGCATGAACTTATTCCAACAAGTAAAAGTTTTAGTTTATAAAGATGTAATTCTTGAATGGCGCGCGAAGTACGCCATAAATGGAATTCTTTTATATGTGGTGTCTACAGTTTTCGTTTGCTACCAAGCATTCAAATCTGTAGACACCCTAGTTTGGAATGCACTTTTCTGGATTATCCTCCTCTTTGCTAGCATTAATGCGATAAGCAGGAGCTTTGTACAGGAAAGCAGCTATAGACAATTGTACTACTACACCATTGTCAGCCCAAAGGCCGTGATCTTATCCAAGATGGTCTACAACAGCTTGGTCATGCTGTTTCTTTCGGTTATAGCCTTCACCGTCTACTCCGTTGTATTTAACAACCCAATTGCCAACCCAAGTCTCTATCTTATCGCCGTCCTATTGGGCAGTATTAGCTTTGCTTCAGTCTTTACGATGGTATCTGGCATTAGCGCCAAAACAGGCAACAATAGCACCATTATGGCGGTCTTAAGCTTTCCAGTTATTATCCCCTTGCTGCTGGTTTTAATAAAACTTTCGAACATTGCCATAGCAAATATAGAAGGGGTATCACCCAATGGCGAGATAGTTGTCTTGTTAGCAATTAATGTAATTACTATTACCATTTCTTTGTTGTTATTTCCTTACCTTTGGCGAGATTAATACGATAATTTTTCAAACATGAGAAAATCTTGGTGGAAAATCTTAGGGCTCTTAATGATAGCCATAGCCATCGTTGCAGGCTTACTAGGACCTGTTCCTGAACTCCCCATCTTACACGAAACAATACGTAATGCGTACTTCCACGTTCCGATGTGGTTTACGATGTTAACCCTCTACCTTATTTCGGTTATTTACAGCATTAAATACCTAAATTCTGGGGACACTAAACATGACTTAATGGCTGTTGAGGCAGTTAATACGGGTATCATCTTTTGTGCTATGGGCTTGTTGACGGGCATGCTTTGGGCAAATATTACCTGGGGTGAACCCTGGCCAAATGACCCAAAGTTAAATGGTTCCGCCATTGCAACCCTGATGTACCTTGCCTACCTGGTCTTAAGAAATGCACTTGAGGAAGAGCAGAAAAGAGCTAAAATATCGGCTATCTACAATATTTTCGCCTTCCCCGTAATGTTTGTATTGATCTATATCCTCCCAAAACTTACAGACTCCTTACACCCAGGCAATGGGGGCAATGGGGGCTTTGGAGATTTAGATATGGACAATCAAATGCGCCCTGTATTTTACACCGCAGTAATAGGCTGGATATTGATTGGCACCTGGATATGTACCCTGCGTTACCGTATCCGTTTAATAGAGAATAAAAGAAATCAAATCGATTAACATTCATAGATTTAGTGATGAAAAAAATACTTACATTTTGTCTTTTCTTGCTAACGAGCCTCAGCATCTTTGCACAAGGTAAAATAGAAATGGCAACCGAGCTTAGAAGCTCTGGGAAGATTTATGTTGTAGTGCTGGTTTTACTAACCATTTTTTTAGTCTTAGGCTTGTACCTATTTTTAATAGATAGAAGAGTTAAGAAATTAGAAAACAACAAATAGCTTTTACGAGCATGCAGATACTCGGCTAAATAAAAACACCCCTATGATTATTAACCAACATCGAAAGTTCACCCCATTCAACATCCTCTTTGTTGCAATTGTGGGCTTAATTCTATGTTTGGGTATTTTCTTACATCTTCCAGCGAAGATTGTACCGGTGTTTTTAGAACCCGCTTTGGACAACTTAATTGGTCTAAAGATAGGTTCAACGCTACAGCCAAGTCAAAATGTCTTTCTTACACTGGGGCTGACTTTTGTGCAAGGCATCTTCTTGAACAGCATTGTCAATCATTACAACTTCTTAGGCCGCCCCAACTTTATGGTAGCACTAATGTATATGACGCTGGTCAGCTTATTTACCCCCTTTCTCGTCTTATCACCACCGCTTATTTGTAATTTTATTGCAATCTGGATGTTGGGCAAGCTCTTTAATATCTACAAGCTTACCGACGTGAAAGGGCTTATGTTTGATCTGGGACTGATTGTCGGCATCGGAAGTTTAATCTACTTCCCATTTATTGTGATGATGCTGCTGCTTTGGATTAGCTTGATTATATTCAGACCCTTTAACTGGCGCGAATGGGTCACAGCCTTATTGGGCTTTTCAACCATCTACTTTCTCTTGGGAGTTATCTATTTTTGGACGGACAGAACCCAAGAGTTTTATGCGATA
>JASLCA010000389.1 GCA_030146225.1 Sphingobacterium sp.
TATTAGAGGCTATCAAATTAAATCTGGAACTGGAAGGCTATCGCGTAACAACAGCTACTGATGGCAAGAAAGCGCTAAAGATTTTTAAGGAGGAACGTTTTAATCTTATTATCCTAGATGTAATGATTCCGGAAATCGATGGCTTTCAGGTTGCGGAAACAATCAGGTTGCAGAATACGGAGGTTCCAATTATGTTTTTAACAGCTAAAAACAGTAGTGAGGATCGTATTACAGGCTTGAAAAAAGGAGCCGATGATTATTTGGTAAAGCCATTTAATCTCGAGGAATTGATTTTACGCGTTGGCAATTTGATCCGTCGCGGACTTAAGCCAGATGATTTAAAAGAATTCAATTCTTACAGCATCGGGGATAAGACCATTTATTTCAATTCCTTTGAGTTGCATCATGCTGATGGGACAATCGTTTCCTTGACCAAGAAAGAAACCATGTTACTAAAACTGCTGATTGAACGTAAGAATGAGGCTGTTTCTCGGGAGCAGATATTGGAGACAGTCTGGAATTATGATGTGTATCCTTCTACACGTACGATTGACAATTTTATCTTGACCTTTAGAAAATACTTTGAGCCGGATCAAAAGCATCCCGTGTATTTTCATTCGATCAGAGGGGTGGGGTATAAGTTTACCGATACACCTACAGGCTAAGTTATCGGATGAATACACGAGTTAAAATGATTGTCATCGCGGTTGCGGTGGCATTTCTGCTTTATGCCTTGTACGCGCAACATTATAATATTGCGGTCTATATTACGGGTGGAATCGCCTATTTGCTGTGGAGCCATTTTAGAGAAGGAACGGTTTTTTTGGCCACCCAATCTTTTCATAAGCAGGATTACCAAAAGACCAGTGCTTTGCTGTCGGAGATTAAGAATCCCGACAAGCTACGCAAAGGAAGACGTAACTATTACGAGTTTATGATGGGCAATATTGCCCTGAAGGAAGAGCGTATTGATGAAGCAGAATATCATTTTCAATTAGCCTCCCGCTTGCCTTGGAAGCGAGACACAGAAAAAGGCTTTGTATTTATCAATTTAGCCAATATCGCTATGCGTAAGAAGACTTATGATCGAGTGCCAGTCTATCTGGACTTGGCCAAAAAGTTAAAGCTTACCGAGCGACAGCATGCAATAATAGAAAAAATAGAAGTAGAATTAAATAAACAAAACTAAGTGAGTACAGATTTACAAAACGATTTATTTATCAGAGCTGCTCAATCGCAGCTAACAGAAAGACCACCGATTTGGATGATGCGTCAAGCAGGACGTTTTATGCCAGAGTATTGGGAGATTAAAAACAAGTACAGCTTCTTGGAGATGTGTAAAACTCCTGAGATAGCTGCGGATGTAACGATGCTGCCAGTAGACCTATTGGGGATTGATGCTGCCATCTTGTTTTCGGACATTTTGGTTACTGCGGAAGCCATGGGAGGGGATCTTTCTTTTGAGCAAGGGGTTGGTCCTCGCTTTAGCAATCCAGTGCGTACAGCAGCGGATGCGGACAAGCTAGAGGTTGACTGTTTGGATAAATTGCAATATGTAGCCGATGCTATCAAGGTTACCCAGGAAAGATTAGCAGGTCGCCTGCCGTTGATCGGTTTTGCGGGTGCTCCCTTTACAATTTTGAGTTATTTAGTAGAAGGTGGTTCGTCTAAAGATTTCAAACGTACCAAGTTGTTGCTTAACAATGAGCCTGCATTAGCACATGCCATCTTGCAGAAAATAGCTGATGTAACCATTAACTATTTGAATATGCAGGTAGATGCAGGCGTTAATGCTTTGCAGCTTTTTGATAGCTGGGCATTGGCTTTGTCATGGAATGATTACCGTGACTTCGCACACCACTACAACAAATACATTCTTGCGAATATTAAGCGTACGGTTCCTGTAATCTCATTCTGTAAAGGTTCCTCTGTATTTGCACCTATGATGGTGGAGGCAAACCCAGATGTGATTTCGGTAGATTGGAATGCGGATCTGAAAAACATTAAGCAAGCTTTGCCAGCAGGAATTGCTGTTCAAGGTAACTTAGATCCATTTGTACTGTATGCAGACAAGAAAGTCATTAAGGATAAGATCTTGCAATTGTTTGAGCGTATGCGTGGCGAGCCTGGCTTTATCTGTAACTTGGGCCATGGCATTATGCCAGACATCCCATTTGACAATGTGAAGTATGCAGTAGAAGTTATCAAAGAATTTAGATACTAATAAGAACAATAAGGGCAAATTAATTTGCCCTTATTGCATATACAATTTGATATGCTTTATCTATACGCAAAATCCATACATATCATTTTTGTCGTCTGCTGGATGGCAGGTCTATTCTATATGCCTAGACTATTTATCTACCATACGGAGGCTAAGCAGAAGAGCCCAGCACAGTACCTAGTCTTACATGACCAGTTTAAACTGATGGAAAATAGGCTTTGGTGGGTTATTACAACCCCTGCTATGTATATTACAGTTGCCTCTGCCTTACTCATGCTGTACCTATCCCCAGGCTTTTTGGCACAGGGCTGGATGCAGATCAAGTTGGGCTTTGTGGGGGGCTTAGTATTTTATCATTTCAGGACACAGGGGATTATGTATAGGCTGCGCGATGAAAAGTCCACTTGGACTTCCATGCAGCTGCGACTATGGAATGAAATTGCGACTATTATTCTATTTGCGATTGTGTTTTTGGTTATCTTTAAGTCGGCAATTGATTGGATTTATGCAGTACTGGCTTTAGTCGGACTAGCGGTGCTGTTAATGCTGCTGATAAAGCTGTATAAGAAATATCGAAAGGCTAAAGGTGAAAAAATTGATTAATTTAATATATGCGTAAACTCATACTATCCATTCTTAGTTTAAGTCTATTTATTACGGCCTATGGGCAAGATCATAAATGGGCATTTGGTTTTTATGCTGATGTTCAGCTAGAGGCACCTAGTTACGTTGGCTCCTTTGGGGTACAAGGTAAGTATGATCTTGCTAAGCGCTCTGCTTTACAGGCCCAAGTGAATGGTCGTAATGGCTATGTGTCTGTAGGGGCGGACTACTTGTTTTCTCTAATGGATAAGCGGAAAAGTAATTTTGACGTTTTCCTTGGAGCGGGGATTAGTCAGGACTTCTACCGGTATAATGAAATATGGACTGGCAATGAGCCTAGTCTTCCGACGGTTAAGGAGAGCTTTACGCTCCTAAATGGGCAGCTAGGAGTGAGCTATTATATTCCTTCAGTCAACCTCTCGGTATACACAGGATATAAAGCGAAGTTCCATTTTGAATCCGAGCAGTTTGAACCTAACTACCTGATGTTAGGTGTTCGCTATCATTTATGGTAAACAAGAAATAAAAAAAGGGAGCTTAGAAGCTCCCTTTTTTTATTTCTCATCATTCAATATATGGTGCCCCATACGGTCGCGCTTAGTTTTTAAGTAAGTTTCATTGTATGGATTAGGGCTAATCTCAATAGGCACATTCTCTACGATTTCAAGACCATAGCCTACAAGGCCAGCTCTTTTAGTCGGATTGTTCGACATTAAGCGCATCTTGGTAACGCCCATATGTCTTAAGATCTGTGCACCTACACCGTAGTCCCGTAAATCTGCCTTAAATCCTAATTGTAGGTTGGCATCTACGGTGTCTACTCCCTGCTCTTGCAGTTTATAGGCATGTAGCTTGTTAAGCAGCCCAATGCCACGGCCTTCTTGGTTCATGTATACAATAACCCCTTTGCCTTCTTCTTGGATCTTCTCCATCGCTTTATGTAGCTGTGGGCCACAATCGCAACGGCATGAGCCAAAGATGTCGCCAGTGATACAAGAGCTGTGTACACGTACTAATACGTCTTCATCCTCTGTCCATTCGCCTTTAAACAAGGCAATATGCTGCTCGCCTGTATTCTTTTGTGTAAAAGCAGTAAGGTTAAAGTCACCCCATTGTGTAGGCATCTTGACGGTCTCTTCCTCCTGAATTAAGGAGTCATGCTTTAATCTATATTCAATAAGGTCTTCAATACTGATAATTTTCAGATCAAAACGCTTTGCAACTTCCATTAAATCTGGAAGACGCGCCATCTCACCATCATCCTTTAAGATCTCTACCAAAACCCCTGCTGGCTCAAAGCCTGCTAAGCGTGCTAGATCCACAGTAGCTTCTGTATGTCCGGTACGGCGTAAAACACCACCGTCTTTAGCGATCAATGGGAAAATATGTCCAGGACGACCTAATTCTTCTGGTCTAGTCTCAGGATTAACAAGCGCTTTAATAGTTTTAGAACGATCAGAAGCGGAGATACCTGTGGTACAACCATAACCTTGTAAGTCTACAGATACCGTGAAATTAGTTTCGTATGCAGCTGTATTCTGTCCCACCATCAGGCCTAGATTCAATTCATTACATCTAGCCTGCGTAAGTGGAGCACAGACCAAACCTCGGCCATGGGTCGCCATGAAGTTAATTACTTCTGGGGTTGCATTGCTTGCGGCGGTTATAAAATCACCTTCGTTTTCACGATCTTCATCATCGACAACGATGATAACTTTGCCAGCTTTAATATCTTCAATGGCTTCTTCGATCGTGTTTAGTTTTATACTCATTTTTAATAAATCTTTCTATCTACAAAGGTAGGGTTATCAACGTTGTTATATATAATTCACTTGTCAAAATGTGTTGGATATTAGTTCAAAGATTTCTTACTAAACCGGGAACTAATCTTTTTCCAAAATGCTTCTAATTTAAGCTTGTACTGATCAATATCAAATAGCGAGGAGTCTGTTGTAGACTTGTAAGTTAAGAATGCAGCCAGCGGACTGAGTACGATTATTGCCATCCACATGCCCAGCATAGGGTCCAAGCTGCCATCTTTGGCGGCCTTCTCTGCCATGGTGGAGATAATGTGGTAAATTAAGAAGAAAATAATAGCCACTACAACCGGCAGGCCCAATCCTCCCTTCCGAATAATAGCACCCAGGGGCGCTCCTATTGCAAAGAGTAGTAGACAGGATACCGCCAAGGTGAACTTCCTATGGAACTCAATATTATAGCGGAGGTCTTTTTCTTCATAAGCCTTGTACTCGGGCTCTTTCATCTCAAAGTAGCTGCTAAGCTGTTGTACCTGTCCAGTGGCGTTGTTTATAATATTTCGCTGATAATCTTTAGGGATATAATCCGTTAAGAAGTTGTCAAAGGGCTTTACCGCCACGCGCTTAGCCTTCGCATCATGGTAATACGGCGCCAAGAAATAAATATAGTTTTTGGTTTCGGCAAAGACCGTTCTGGAAACACTATCTAGCTGTAGCTGATTGGAGTCCGTATAGAGCTTTAATTGTTTTAGGTTTAACATGGAATGATGGGTCTTAAAGAGGCTCTCATCGGTACGCTTCATCTGAAAAGCTTCCATATCAAACTTTTGTTCCGTCTCCTTAAACCTAAAGCGAGTGAATTGCTGACGCGGATCATAGCGCTTCGCATTTTTTACCCGTGACTCTTCATAGCGTACCCCATCTTTCAGCTTTAAGATCATGTAATTGTTATCGGCCGAATTATGCATAAAGCCTTCTTTAGCTAAAAGCACATTGTTAGCAGAGCTCCCTGCACGGTGATCGTAAATCATTAAATCATGGAGGATGGTGCCGTCTTTACTCTTAGACTTTGCACGAATAGAATAGCCAGGGATGGTGTTGTTAAAGATGCCTGACTTAATTAAGAAGTCGGCCTTTTTATTTCGAACGTCCCAAAGTAAGGAGCCCATCTTAAGGTTTACAACGGGCAGGATATAGTCTGAAAAGACAAAGGAGCCCCCTGCAAACAAGGTGACCAGAAAGACTAAAGGCATCATGGCTTTACGCAAAGAAAAGCCAGCAGCCTTAATTGCTACAAGCTCATAACTTTCGCCTAGATTTCCAAAAGTCATAATGGAGGAGAGCAACATAGAAAGGGGAAGGGCCATGGTAAGCTGTACGGCACATTGATAGCCGATAAGCTCTAAAAGTACATACCATTCAAATCCCTTGCCTATAAGATCGTCGATATACTTAAACAAAAAAAGCATCAAAAGAACAAACATCACGATACAGAAACATACCATGAAAGGTCTTATAAATGCTTGCAGAATTAATAAGTGTATCTTTTTCATATAAAATACTGAACCAGCAAGAAATATCTGCTAAAATTCACAAGGCAAAGATACTATTTTTTCTGAATTGTCGGATTGTAGTCGGCAGAAAGAATCTTCTTGATTGAGGCAATCAAGAAGGTTTTTTAAGCGCCTATAACACTTTGAAGGTACTCAATAGAGTTATCCCAAATCTTTTTACGATCCTCAAGATTGTCAGGCTTCACATAGTCAGTTATAGCCAGGGCTACATCATTTGTAAGCTCATCCTGTACGATCTCTATTTCGAAGTAGTAAGGCTCGTCTTCAATCCATTTAAAGCGTACGGATTTGTTGTCTTTCTGAGACACCAATCGGGCTTTGTTCACTTCGTCATCCCAGATAAACTCGTAGATGCCGTCTTTAAAGTTAACATCATCAGCAAACCATTGAGCCAAAGCATTCGGCTCTTGAATAAAAGGAAATAAAATCCTAGGAGATGAATTGATGATATATTCTAAGTGTATTTGTACTTTATCTTCCATATAGTTTGTTTTGGTTAATATAAAACACACGTGTTCTTGATATTTGTAATGATACAATTTTATTTCCTGATTCGAAACATAATGCAGATAAATATTTTTTTACATTATTTTAAAATTTTATCGCCTTCAAAATGAATTGTTTGCTGTTTTTGTAGAAGTAATTTTGATTTTTCTCTTTGGATCTTACATGTATTTGCTATATTTGCATCACGAAAAACGGCGGGGTAGCTCAG
>JASLCA010000394.1 GCA_030146225.1 Sphingobacterium sp.
CACAGCGTGAAGAAAACTTGGAGAAGCTACTTGTACGTATGGATGAAGTAGGCATTCCTGCTGAAGAGATGGACTGGTTCTTGGATACCCGTCGCTTTGGATCCGCACCCCACTCAGGCTTCGGCGTTGGCTTCGAGCGTTTGGTCTTGTTTGTAACGGGCATGACCAATATCCGAGATGTAATCCCTTTCCCTAGAACTCCAAATAACGCTGAATTTTAAGCGTTCTGAAGCATAAAAAAAGGCGCTAAGCATATGCTTAGCGCCTTTTTTTCTATAGCCCTTAGGGTTGATCCCACCACAGCTTTGTATCTAGTGCAACCTCAGCTGGCACGTTCTGAAAGTTTTTCGAACGCTCGCCCGATGGATAGGCTATT
The DNA here is from genome assembly GCA_030146225.1 of Sphingobacterium sp. Taxonomy (GTDB): domain Bacteria; phylum Bacteroidota; class Bacteroidia; order Sphingobacteriales; family Sphingobacteriaceae; genus Sphingobacterium. The sequence goes on from JASLCA010000394.1 coordinate 377, forward strand.
CGCCGGATAAAGGTCTTTAACACCGCATTCAATGGCATTTGAAAGCCTTGATATTGGTAATCAAAGCGACGTGCATCATTCCAAGCCTCGGCATTCAAGTAAGTAATAACAAACTTCTCCTTAAAGATCTGATTTAGGCTGAGCTGATTTTCCCCCACAGATACCAGGGCATTATTCACATATAGATTTTGCTTGTCGGCGGCAACACTTAGCTTCTGCATATGGGCATTAATCCCCGCCAGGTAGGCTTGGTAAGCCTGTGATTGCTTGCCTGCTCTGAGCGCAGCCTCGGCCTCTATCATCTTAGTCTCTGCATAGGAGACCAAGGTCAAGGCAGCCTTATCACTTGTCAATGGAGCGTTTCTGCTGATATAACATTCATCCTTTATCGTATTGGCAGCGCCCGTATTGCCCTGCCCATTTCTCGTCCCTACATATACGCCATGCACAGTCTTGTCGGTTATCTTCTCAATACGAGGGTCGAAAAGCCCAAAGGTAGTGCCATTCAATTGATTGATAAACTGACTTGACAACCAGCCATCCAAGTTTAGGTTTTCATTGTCCAATGCGACAGCTGCCCAAGGGTTAATCCCTTTAAAAACTCCCATCTGCGCATCATCTGCATTTGAAGTATAGCTTTTCTCCAGTGCACTTAACACCTGCGTTGCATCATAGCTACTTTTCTTGGATACCTTATTAAGCGCTCTAGCGAGCAAAGCATTTCCTGTTTTGGTCCAAGCCTCCAACTCCCCCGCATGGATTAAGTCCGCGCTTGCCAAAACCTTGACAGTCGAAGCTTCCGCTAAATGCGCTAGCCCACTCTTTAACAAGCTGAGTTGCGTGCTGTACAAGCTTTCTTCCGTATCATACTTCGGCGTCAAGTTTTGTAGACTATACGCATCAGAATAGGGCGCTGCTCCCCAGTGATCGGCCAGTAAACCCAAGTTGTAGGCCGTCAAAATCTGGGCTATTCCGAGATAGTGCTGAGCCTTTTCTTCCTCAGCAGCATGCGTTAGATCATACAATGTGGCTAGGGTAAACTGCAAGGCATCCCAGGAACTATTGGGATTGGTAACATCATAAGTATCAGTCGCCGAAGCAGTCGTTGGACTCGCTGTATACTGCACATAATTCGATGTATTGTAAGCGATGTTATAACTATTCAATGCCGAGCGATGGGTAGCCGTAGTCAAAAGACTTCCCAAAGGGGGCTTATTAACCAGGTTCGGATTCTCGGATAAATCAAAATAGTCTCCACAACTTGCCATACTTAGGCATGCGATCAGACTATATAAGAAGGTCTTTTTTAGGTTCAATCTTTTCATAATATGCGTACTAAAAACCAATATTAACACTAAACAGGAAGCTCCGCACCGCAGGATAGGTCATCCCCGAAAAGCCTTCGATATTCGAGCCACTGCTCGTACTTGTGCTTTCCGGATCAAAGCCGGAGTACTTGGTCCAGAGGGCTAGGTTGTTGCCTACAACCGAAAACTGCATGCTTTTTATGGATTGCTGACCAGCTATCCATCGGCTTGGAATCCTATAGCTTAAGCTCACAGAACGCAGGCGCACCCATGATGCATCTTCTACAAAGTACTCCGAGACTCCCCGGTAGATATTCCTGTAGTAGCCATTGCCATAGTCAACCCCATCTTTTGGGTCTTTGCCCTGCCCTAGCCACACCTCCTTGGTATTGGTGCTACCATCCGCAAGTACACCTGCAAAGACCTTATGGTCATTCCGATCCTCCGAATATTTAGCCGAGCCAAAGGAGGCAAATGAATTATTTAGGGAGTTATAACGATCCTGCCCAACCTTGGCATCTATTAAAACACTCATGCTGAAATTCTTGTACCTGAAATCATTGCTCCAACCAGCCAGCCAATCGGGCTGCACATTGCCCATCTTCTTCTGATTAGAGCTGGCATCCAATTGCGGAAAGCCATTGCTCCCAATTAGCAGCGGTCGATTAGGGTCAATATCCGTGCTTTTATCCAAGCCTGCGGCTAATTCATCTGGACTAAAATAACGCTTTAAGGCCCGCCCGTAAAGGGTACCATAAGACTCACCTCGTATCAACTTCATGGTGATCGTGGAGGATAAATAGCCGGATTCACTGGCTACAGGAATCTCGGTTAAGTCATCCCTTAAGGACAGGATTTTATTTCTATTTAAGGAGAAATTAAGCCCCGAAGACCATTCAAAATCCGTAGACTTAACTGGCGTCCCCGTAAGGCTTAGTTCCAGGCCTTTGTTTTGCATGCTCCCAGCATTGATGGAGGCGTACACAAAGCCTGTGGCCGAAGATACAGGCACCTGAATGATTTGATTTGTGCTTTTAGACTGGTAAAGATTTAAGTCCAAAGCCAATCTGCTATTCAAGAACTTTATCTCCAAACCCGTTTCAAAAGTATTTGTAAACTCGGGCTTTAACTTCGTATCCCCTAGATTTTCATAACGTAA
>JASLCA010000020.1 GCA_030146225.1 Sphingobacterium sp.
CCAGTGTTCCCAATAGGGAATGCTGGTTTTTTTATGTTATATTTATCGAAATAGCTTCCTAAAAAGCTAAATTTCAAAAAATAACACTATCCTACTTGTTCTCGAAAAGGAGCTTTCCTGATTTCTGAGAACCAGTACTTTAAATCGACTTCTTTCTATAAAATGGCCTTTAAGCGGGCAAAAAACAGGTGTTAAGGTATGTTAATTGTACAATAATTCTAAAAGTATACGTTTATATTGTGGAAGTGTAATAAGAATATTACAAATAGATTGTTAACGAAATTTAAACAGGTGAAGAAAATGAATGTATCCAATTGGAAGGGGATGCTTCTAATGTGCAGTGCGCTCGGTATCCTGACGAGCTGTTCAGAAAGCAAATCCAAAGACAAAGAAAATACGCCTAAAGCCTTGGCTTTACCGGTGTACACAGTAATTAAAGAAGACGCTACTACGGTTAAAGATTACCTAGGAACTATAGAGGGGAAAGTGAATGTGGACGTGCGTCCGCAGGTAGAGGGGCTATTGCAAGAGATCTATGTAGATGAAGGGGTGTTTGTGCATAAAGGACAAAAACTCTTTAAGATAGACCCTGCATTTTACCAAGAGGACCTTAATAATACCATTGCTAGTCAACAAGTCGCCAAGGCGAAGCTAAAGAATGCACAGTTGGAGGTGGATCGTTTAAAGCCTTTGGTGGAGAATGATGTAATCTCTGAGGTTCGCTTGTCCACGGCTCAATCCGACTATCAGGTTGCTAAAGCCAACTTAGAGCAGACCAATGCTGCTGTTAGATCAGCGCAGATGAGTAAGGACTATACCATTGTGACGGCGCCAGTAAGTGGTTATATCGGTCGTATTCCTAAGCGTGTGGGCAACCTCGTCAGCAAGGGCGATAAGGAGCCGGTAACCTACCTATCGGATGTGCAGGAAGTGTATGTATACTTTTCTATGAATGAGTCTGACTTCCTATACTTTTCTAAAGCGCAGGCTAGAAAGGATAGTATTGAAGGTCGTCAGTACGATAGAGCTAAGAAATTAACTTTTCCAAAAGTTACCTTAGTCTTAGCGGATGGTGAAAACTATAAGTTTAAAGGGGAGGTGGATGCTGTCAATGGTCAGGTAGACCGTACAACTGGGGCTATCTCCTTGCGTGCATCCTTTAAGAACTCGGACAATATTTTACGTTCTGGAAGTACTGGGACACTTAAAATATCCGAAGTGCAGGAGCAAGTATTACAGATTCCGCAGCTAGCTACCAGTGAATTGCAGGATAAGGTTTTTGTCTATGTGGTAGACAAAGGCAATAAGGCGCAACGCCGTACCATAAAGATTGCTGGTAGAAGTAAAGGCAATTATATTGTTTCTGAAGGCTTAGCAGAAGGCGATAAAGTACTTTTAAGTGGCTTTGACAAGCTTACTGATGGTTCTCCAATCCTGCCAATCGAGCAAAAAATTAATTAGTTTCTTAACAGTTGCTGCTTGTCCTAGCCTTATGGGCATGGGCTCGCCGTGGCTATGAATTATAGTATATGCTGAAGACATTCATCAATCGACCTGTCCTGGCTACTGTTGTATCCATAATATTGGTGATACTGGGCCTAGTAGGATTGAAATTATTGCCAGTAACCCGATTTCCTGAGATTGCCCCTCCAAGTGTGGTGGTGTCCTTGAGTTATCCTGGGGCTACGGCAGAAACTGTAGCTAAGAGTGTGCTACTACCTATTGAGGAAGCAATCAATGGAGTAGAGAATATGACCTATATACGGTCAACTGCTTCCAATTCGGGCTCTGGCTCGGTAACTGTGTTTTTTAAAACGGGCACAAACCCTGATGTGGCTTCTGTCAATGTACAGACCCGTATATCCAAAGCAATTTCGGGTATTCCTGCTGAGGTCAACGAGGCTGGGATATCGGTAATGCCACGACAAAGTGGGGTTATTATGACCATTAACCTGTACTCGGATCATCAGGATGCGATGTATGATGAAACCTTCCTACAGGCCTTTGCGCAAATTAACTTGATGCGTCCCCTGTTACGGGTGGATGGGGTTGCGCAAGTTTCCCGCTTGGGCGCTCGAGATTATGCCATGCGGCTTTGGTTGAATCCAGAAAAGCTGGCCTTGTACAATTTGGTGCCAAAAGATGTAACGGAGGCGATTAAAGACCAAAACTTTGAGATTGCTCCAGGTAAGTTTGGAGAAACTTCGGATGAGGCTTTTGAAACCGTTATTAAACATAAGGGGAGGTTTACCAAGCCGGAAGAGTTCCAAAACGTAGTGATTAAGACCAATAAGGATGGCTCGGTGCTCTACCTTAAGGATGTGGCTCGGGTGGAGTTTGGGGCGACTAACCTCAACTCGGACAATAAGGTGGACGGACATCCTGGCCTTACCTTGAACCTAACGCAAACGAGTGGCTCCAATGCCCATGATATTGATGTAGAAGTACGTAAGGTTTTAGCCGAACAGCAGAAGATCTTTCCGGAGGGTATTCACTATGATGTGACCTATTCGGTGCGAAATCAGATTGATGAATCCATTACACAGGTAAAGCATACGCTGTTTGAAGCCTTTATTCTGGTATTCTTAATTGTCTTTATCTTTTTGCAAGATTTTAGATCGACCCTGATTCCTGCTATTGCTATCCCTGTGTCCTTAATCGGTACCTTCTTCTTCCTACAGCTCTTTGGCTTTTCGCTCAACGTGCTAACCATGTTTGCCCTGGTGCTCTCCATTGGTATTGTAGTAGATGATGCCATTGTGGTGGTTGAGGCCATACATCAGAAGATGCATCAAACAGGGATGAAGGCCAAGACGGCTACCCTGACGACCATGTCGGAGATTACTTCAGCCATTCTCT
>JASLCA010000028.1 GCA_030146225.1 Sphingobacterium sp.
CCTGCTTTCTTCGTCGAAGGAATACTTCTGCTTTACTAAAGATAATTTTGTTGAACATCGCTCCTAATAAATAATTTCAAACTCGTTTAATAATTGTATTAACTTCAAGTTTAAGTAGTTAACACAATGGTTAGTTTCGTTGTAAACAATGCCTCAATATATTAAAAATATGTAGATATCGATCTACATATTAAATTTTATTTTCAAAAAAACAACAAGAACTATGTGATAGTTTTAATTTAAAAATTATCCCTTTTCAAACAAACAGGACTTAAAAACACGTCTAAACCTATAATAAACAAGGAATTACAGAGGTTACAGTTATTTATAAGTCATAGTTTTGTAATAAATATTCTTACAAAAAAATATTTTCTCAGAATAGACTTTATAACAACCAAAATGTAAAAAAACAAGTCCGCTCACTATTTAACAATAAAGAACACTAAACTCTTATAAAGAAATATCCCTATATATGAAAGCATATTTAAAAAGTTTGGGCTGTTAAAAAATAATCTAACAGCCCATCAAATTAGCTTAGCCTAAAAGGAATAAGAAGCCGCTCCAAAGCCCCAATTAAGGAAATTGTAAGCCTGCTACTTCAGCCACTTTTTTAGGGATATCAATATTTTCCATCTTATGCGTAAATGCGCTAGCACCAGCACCTATTGCAAAAATAGGAATATAAGCAGCAGAATGATTGCCTGAGGCCCAAGCCACAGAGCCAGCCTTATTCAGCACGCGAATAGCCTCTGCGGCTAGCTTCTCATCTGTAGCGTACAAACTTTTAATGGTTTCTTCCTTATGTCCAATAAAGCTTTTTTCATAAATTTCATAAAGTAGTCCTTCTTCTTCCGCGCTTACCTTAACTCCTGCAAACAAGCCCAATTTATCAGCTAATAAAGTCTTTATTTCCTCCCAAGACACCTTTTCTCCTGAGAGACGTAGGGCAGAGATAAGCTTCGAAAGCTCCCCTAAGGATACCTTCTGATTGGCCAGAATCTTCGTGTTTAAACGACTGCTGCCATTGCCAATTGCAACGCCTCCAGTTTCATGATCGGCCGTCACAATAATTAATGTTTCCTCAGGATGTTTTAAATAAAAGGCATAGGCTCTTTTTACAGACTCATTAAAGTCCAAGACTTCTTTTATTGTTGTGCTGGCGTCATTTGCATGCGCAGACCAGTCAATCTTGCCCCCTTCAACCATTAAGAAGAAGCCCTTATCATTCTGATGCTGCAAGGAAGCAATCGCCGCATCTGTAATCTCGGCAAGGTTTAAGTCTCCAGGCTTTTGATCAATAGCAAACTTAAGAGATTCATTGTCCGTACCTCTTTCATTCATTAGAATTGTCTTCTTGGAATAATCCTTTAGGGCACGGTACTCCTGCATCCCATAGACCAATTGATAGCCAGCCTGCTCAAGCTGTGGAAATAAGGAAGGCACTGTTTCTTTTTTATAGTTTTTAGCTGGACTTAAAAAGCCTGAACCAGCAAAAAAATCAAAGTTCGACTTCAGTATGTCCTGACCAATTTCATAATATTTGTTCCGGCTTGATTGACGCGCATAAAAAGAAGCTGGGGTAGCATGATCTATACTTACAGAGGTGCTGATACCCACCTTCATCCCCGCATCTTTTGCCGCATAGGCAATGCTGCGATATACTTCTGTAGCCGAGCTGTCCATCGCTATAATCCCATTTTTTGTTTTGCGGCCTACAGCCAAGGCTGTGCCACCTGCTGCCGAATCCGTTACCCCATGCGACAAGGAGTAGGAGGTTGCAAAGGTTGCATAGGGAAAGCTAGAAAACACCAAAGGGAAGACCGTATTGCGATCCTCTTGGGCCGCAAGGTAGATCTCGGTCAGATTAATCTGGTTCAAGCCCATCCCATCTCCTATCATAAAGAAGATATACTTTGGCTTGTCTTGCGCGGCAAGCAATAAATGGCATAAAAAAAGTGAAAATAGAAGTATTGTTTTTTTCATAACTATGTTTTTCAATTACAAAGATACTAGCTTAATATAAATTCTATGTTAAGGTTTGAGGCGTTTGGTTAAACTTGCACTACCCCGTAAAAATACACTATTTATACGGCATTAAAAGCTTGCAGGCCTATCTACTTATTAATCAGCCTTCATAAAACAAAAGGCTACAGGATTTGTTCAATAATAGTAATATAAAACGTAATTATGGAAAATCTTTTATTAAACTCAGCCAAAGGCTTCTTCAATGAGGAAGCACTTAACTTATTAAGCAGTAATACTGGGGAAAGCCCAGATACCGTAAAAAAGGGAATGGATGCAATTATACCAGCGGTTATGCTAGGCCTGCAAGGTCAAGGCCAAAGCGGCTTGACATCCATCTTAGACAAGGCTAAGCAGCACTTCAATTTTAGTGATTTCAACTTTAATAGTTTCTTTGACAACAACCCAGATCAACCTGCTGGAGACAGCAGCAAAGACCTTTTGGGGAGCATCTTTGGCACAGGCTTAACGGGTATTGTAAGCTCCCTTGCGGGCTTTCTTAATCTAAAGTCGGATTCCATTACAAAGCTCCTGTCGGTTAGTTTACCAGCTGTATTTTCAAGCTTGACAGACAAAGGCACCAACTGGAATGCAAGCAGTATCTCCAACCTATTAGACAGCAACAAGGACAGCCTGATGGCAGCTGTACCAAGCGGACTCGGCCTAGCCAGTCTAGGGGGACTAGCAAGCGCTGCAAAGGATTTTATAAGTGAAAAAACAGCGGTTCCCGCTCCTCCTAAAATTGTAAAAGAGGAACCTGTACCAGTACACACTAATCTAGTGGTAGAAAAAGAGAAAAAAGGCGCAGGCCTATGGTGGTTGCTGATCCCCTTGTTATTAATTGCGGGATGGCTCCTCTTTGGTAAAGGCTGTGCAAGTCAAGATAGTGCAGTTGTACTGTCCGACAGCAGTCTTCATACGGATCTAGACACTATGCATGATTCCAGCACATTGACAACAGCTACGCGTGAGACTGTCAACCTAAAGCTGCCTAATGGACAGGATTTATCCGCTTTTACAGGAGGTATAGAGGATCAATTGATTCAATTCCTGCAAGCAGGAGATTATAAAAACTTGTCGGATGAAGCCTTAAAAGCAAAATGGTTTGACTTTGACAATTTAAATTTCGAAACTGGAACTGCAAATATCCTCCCAGAAAGCCGGGCACAATTAGTTAATATAGCGGCTATCTTAAAGGTATTCCCAGATGTAAAAATTAAGATTGGAGGCTATACTGACAAGACTGGAAATGAAGAAATCAATGAGAAGATTTCATCCGAGAGAGCTGCTGCCGTTAAAGGATTTTTAGCTGAGCAAGGATTGGGCGATCAAGTCAGCGACACAGAAGGTTATGGCTCTGAGTTTGCAAAGTATGAGGCTTCTGCTCCAGAAAGTGATCGTGTAAAAGATAGAAGGGTATCTATTAGTATCCGAAAATAAGATAATTAAGAAATAGAAAAAACATGAAAAAGCACCAGCATATGGTGCTTTTTTTTGCTGTAAAGCGTATGTTTGTGTATCATGACAGCACAACAAAAGGAAATGATCATTGGAGATTTCGAAAGATTTATGCGCTATGCTACCACAGCAGAAACTCCATTTACCCTAGATAAATTTATACATGCAGCCACCAGCATGGTAAACTTTTATGAGAGTAGTCAGCTGATAACCATACCCGAACGCGCGGATGCCGCCTTACTTTTAGCACAAGCTTTTAACGCCGGAATTGCCAATCGGATCAGCGCCGAAGACCTCTTGGAAATTGTAGAAATAATAATTTCTGCAACAACTATTGATTATTCCATTCTAAGCATTATATTTGCAGAACAAAAGGGGGATTAGCTCAGCTGGCTAGAGCGTTTGGCTGGCAGTCAAAAGGTCATCGGTTCGACCCCGATATTCTCCACCCTATAAAAAAACCGCAAGACTTGCGGTTTTTTTTTGTTTAAGGCTAAATTTAGCTGCCTACAGCTTTAGTAAGTCTTAATCCTGAATCGTCCAGATCAAGTCCCCTATGCTATAGCCAGCCTGCTGCGCATAAGCCAAATAAGCCGTTTTTACTTCCTCAGGCATTGTTTTCTTCCGCGACAAAAGCCACATATATTTCAGATTTTGTCCAAATATCAAGGCATATTGATAATCTGCATCCAGCTGAACAACATTATAGCCCGAATAGAATGGACCAAAAAAGGATACTTCCAGCGCAGCAGCAGATTTATCCCCAAGAAAGCGGGCCTTGCCTATACTTTGCTTATACTTTTCTTTTTTAAAGTCATAGCCTTGATTATTGACACATACTGTACCGTCGTCATTAAGGCTATAGCTAGCCTTAACATTTTTCAAATTTCGCTCCCAGCGAAAGTCTAGCCGAGCCACTTCATACCAATCCCCTAAGTATTTATCAATTTCAAAGCCTGTCACAACAGCTACCTCTGACTTTACAGGCTTTAATATATTGTAGAGCGCTGTGCCTGCCGCAACGGCAGACAAAAGCAGCAATGATTTCTTTTTATCCATAGTTTATTTAACAGCTTAAGCCGATTAAAGTTTGTACCCATATAGCAGCTCCCGCATTAAACATTAGTTAATCCGGTATTAATCTATATTTTTGTATAAAAATAAGGATTGTACACGAGAGAAGAAGCAAAACACTTAAAGGAAAAATTCTGGACCAGCTTTGGGCAGTTTATGACCTTAACCCTTTCTGAAGAAGGTCTTAAGACCAATTGGGTAAACTATAAAACGGGCCTAAAGCATGTCTATTTCCGTATGGATGCAGACAATAAATCGGCCTCCATCTATATCTCGATCACACATCCTGATGAAGGCATCCGCTCCTTAATATTCGAGCAATTCCGCGAATTTAAGGGCTTGCTCAGTTCTAGCTTGCAGGAAGAATGGGAATGGGACGAAGTTTATTACGATGAGCATCAGGTTAAAACCTCCAGAATCGGCATTACAATGCCCGACAAAATATCCATATTCAAACAGGCCGATTGGCCCAGCCTCATTTCCTTTTTTAAGCCCCGAATAATCGCTTTGGATAGCTTTTGGTCCGATGCCAAGTATACATTCGACCTCTTTAGGTAATGGAGTAAGGGGGCCTGCTTAGGCCTGCGGCAGTGCAGCTTTATTGCCCTTTATAGGCAGAATCTTCTTTTAGAAAAAAACATATACTTAACTTTGCCCCAACGTATAAAATTTAACGCATGAAAAACATAGTAAGAATAGCGCTGATCTGTATACTAGCTTTACAACAGGAATACGCTAGCGCTTGGGGAATGACAGGACATCGGGTAATTGCGGAAATTGCAGAGAACCACCTCAACAAGAAGGCAAGAAAAAACATACAAAAGATTATTGGCAATCAAAAATTAGCGTACTGGTCCAATTGGGCTGATTTTATTAAGTCTGACCCAGATCCAGCACTCAACCGCACGGGCGCCTCACACTTTGTTAACACGGCTGCCAACCTCAGCTTTGAAAACTTTCAAACGGCATTAACAGCCAGTCCCGAACACAATTTATACAAGAGCTACAAGCGCATCAGAGGGGAAGCGCAGCAAGCAGGTCTCAGCTTAAAGCAACAACAACAAAACCTGTATTTTATTATTCACCTGCTAGCTGACGCGCATCAACCTATGCATGTCAGCCGAGAAGAAGACCAAGGAGGTAACAAAATCGAGGTAGAATTTTTTGGAAGAAAAACCAATATTCACCGCGTTTGGGACTCTGAATTGGTAGACAATGAAAAATACAGCTATACCGAGTATGCGCGGGTATTGGATATTTATAGCCCGAGCTATTATAATCAATACACCAGCTCTAGCTTTGAACAATGGCTTTACGAGTCGCATCAGGATGCAAATACCATCTATGCAGATGTAGCCAAAAATGCCAATCTACGTTATGAATACATCTACCAAAATAAAGATCGCTGGGAAACCAGCCTTTTAAAGGCAGGTGTACGATTAGCCAAGGAGCTCAACGAGATCTACGGTAAATAATTGACAAAAGACATCGTAAACTAAAGCTTTGCGATGTCTTTTCTTTTTAGCATATTGCAAATACCTATGGCATTAGCATGGAAACGATGTATCCGCAAAAACTAAAATCAACCTATCAGTACCCAGGTATGAGTAGTGCAGAACTAGATACAATAGTGTCTATGCACCACCAAATTGCTTTTAAAAAGGGAGACTTCCTCTTACAAGAAGGAGAAGTTAGCAATTGCTATTACATCGTACAGGAAGGCATTATACGCTCTTTTATCTATGATTTTGATGGCAATGATATTACGACTGATTTCTTTTGCATCGATGACTTAGTCATAGAGGTAGCTTCCATCTTCAATCAAATACCTACCCAAGAAAACGTGCAATGCCTGACGGACTGTATCCTCTGGAAGATAGACTACCCCACCTTTCAAGAGCTCTTCCACAGCATCCCCGCATTGACTGAATGGGGCCGAGCATGGATGGCTTATCAACTGTTTCTCACCAAGCGACGTACAATCGATATGATACGCCTGTCAGCAATGGATCGTTACAAGCAGCTTATCGATCACAAGCCACTTATCCTGCAGCAAGCCCCTTTAAAACAGATCGCCTCCTTCCTGGGGATTACCGACAGCTCCTTAAGTAGGATAAGAAAAGAAATATTTCGCTAAGAATTTCCTACAGAATTTAATTCTCAAACATTTTGTATATTTGTAGGCTATACACTATTAACGAATACTTTATAAAAGTTTATGGAAATTAACTTTAAGTTATTTTTACCGTTGGTATATTTAACAATCGTCTCATGTAACAACCCCAAGCCAAGCCACAATCTGGAGGCAATGGGACAAGAAAAGAAGGATTCATTAGCCCTTGTTAAACAAGCTGAAGAAGAAAAAAAGTTAATTCCCATCACAGCGCAGGACATTACCTTAGACAAAGACCTTGTCTATGACAAGCATACCCTAGCCGAGAGCTACCCTTATGAAAAGAAGACCCGCCTCTTCCAGATGGACAAGATAAAGGAGAAGCTTGCTTGGGTTGAAAACTTTCAAAAGGTTAAGCATAACTATGCCGTTATTCAAAACTATAAGAATCGGAATCGCGAAGCACCCTTAGTTAAGGACTACCATAGGAATGCCTATACCCGAATTTCGGACAGTTTAGGCACCGAGCGCTATCAATCCGCACCCCTCTATGCAGTGGATCAGCATGAAGCACCGGTCTTGTATGCCCGTGATGGCTGGTTAGCCAAGCTACAGAGCAGCGACACCCTCGCTATGGTACGCTTAGAAGGCATCTCCTTTGAAGGGCAATGGGACGTTCCTAAGCGCTATGTAAAGGCTATTGGTGATTCGGTAACTTTTCACAAGCTAATTATTGTGGACGTTACAAACCAAAACATTATGACCTTGGAACGAAAAGCCGACGCACATTGGTTAATACGGAGTATGAATCCAGCCACAACTGGTCGACATAAGCCACCTTATGCCCAAGAAACTCCCGTTGGGGCTTTTGTTCTTCAGGAAAAGAAATCCAAGATGTTCTACTATAAAGATGGCACAACGAGTTTAGCAGGCTATGCCCCCTTTGCCAGTCGCTTTACCAATGGAGCCTACCTGCATGGAGTTCCCACGAACAATCCCAAAGGCGCATTTTCTGAGTTTAGCTGGTCATTAGGAACGGTGCCACGCTCCCATATGTGCGTGCGTAATGCCTCCTCACATGCGAAGCATATTTATGACTGGTCCAAGACTTTTAATGCCTTGGTTATCGTTATTGACTAGTTTTATATAGCCTCAGTGCTTTTAAAGCCCTATTAAGAACGTATTAACATTTGTTTAACACTTTGACTATCAAATTAGTATTAATTTTGTAGCAGATTAAAAAATGTAAATATGCAAAGTTTAGTAGGGGTGTTGGTGGCTGCATTAATATTTGTTAGTTATATTCCATTAACTGTTAATTCGCAAACAGCTGTTAAAACAAATACATTAATAGCTGCTTCACCTATAGAAAAAAAAGAAAGCCTAAGGTCCAATGATTCAGAAGCAGAGCTCCTTTATCAAGAGATGAACCTCGCTGAAATCCTTAAATTCGAGGCCTTCGAACAAGCCTTACAAGGCTATAATACCTTAAGTCCAAGCAATAAGAATATTCTAAGTGTTATAGACTTTACCCTGCCTTCTACCGAGAAAAGGATGGTGATTTTAGACATGCAAAACCGCAAAGTGCTATTCCATACCATTGTATCACATGGTAGAAATTCTGGGGAGAAGTATGCCGTTTCCTTTTCCAATAGACATGGATCATTCCAAAGCTCATTGGGCTTTTACAGCACGGCAAATACTTACCAAGGTGGCAATGGCTATTCATTAGTATTGGAGGGGCTTGAAAAAGGCATTAACGATCAAGCAAAGGCAAGGGCTGTGGTTATACATGGGGCGGACTATGTCAGCAATGACATTATCAAAAATACAGGCAGACTCGGCCGAAGCTCTGGCTGTCCAGCACTCCCTCGTCAATTGACAAAGCCCATTATTAATTCCATAAAAAACGGCACGCTACTCTATATCTACGCGAAAGACAAGAGCTATCTTGCGCAGACAAAAATTATCAATACCAACAGGTCTAAGACCATGTTAGCACAACATGATAAGCTAGATAATGCGGATTTAAAAAATTTAAATTAAGCTTTAACTCAGCTAAAAAAAGCCCTTCTTTATTTAAGAAGGGCTTTTTTTGTAAACCTTAGCAGGACTCCTCGAGCCAAATGCCGCTCCAGCATAGCAGCTGTTAGGCCTTGCCTGAGGGCTTCTCTTGCAGGTTATATTTTTGATAAATCATACGTACATGCTCTTGTTCAGCTGCTCCCCGCGCAATAGCCTCTTCCCTATCCTGATCAGTCAGCATCGCTCGTTCCAGCCTCCTGTTACGCCAAATATTAGCCATAGCAAGCCGCCCAATCGTAGTCTTAGAGAGGCCTAATAGCCCACAGGAATAATCTCCCAATAAGTAATGGTTGTAAAACAAATGAATCTCGCGCATCATCTTACGCATTAAAGCCGTTTTTGGGTAAAAGGCATGAATAGGCTCCTCTTGTAGGGCATAAGCCAAATCCTTGCTATCCTGATCGCCATCCCGTTGCGTCATGGTCCAATAATACAATTGCTCAATGGCCCCTTCCTCATTGTCAGGCAGTAGCGCCAAGGGTATGCCCAATAGATAACTGACATACTTCCAAAAATGAAATAGCCCCTCCACCTCGCGCTTGCTGGGCTGAATGCCCATCTTGCGCAAGCCTACTAAGAAAACTTCAGTAAAGCCTAAGTGGCTTGCTAATAGGTCCCAGGTATTTAAAGGCAAGCCCCATTTATCTTCTTCCCATGAAGTATTTTCTAAAATATTTATCCGAGAAAAGGAATGTATTAAGCGGGTACGGATAACATGGTAAAAACCAATATTTCGAAAGTCCATGCTGCCAGATTTTGTAATCTGCACCCAGAACTCCACCGTATCGCTCAGGCGCTTTACAGCCCCTTTTTTAAGTGCTCCAGTAAAGATAAGGGGCTTATTGATTGCCGCCGATTCATAGCCTCCCATAAGACAATAGTCACGAAGTACAATTAGGGAGCTGAGTCCAGGGCGCTGACAAAGCTCCTGCCCTACCGCCAATAAATCCCAATCCAGCCAGTCAGGTGCCACCGCGACCTTTTCAAAAAACTCATCAAATATATTTTCTACATATTTAGACAGGGCATTCTTGGCTAAATAATCAGCCAACATACGGTTGCCGGCAGCAAAGCCATACTTTTGGTGTATCTCCATCACCAAACCATCCCCAATTGGATCATTATCAAATAAGAGCGGTATAAACGCTTTTGCCTGTTTTAAGTCAGGCTTATACCCCAGCTTTTCAAGCAAGTCCACACCAGCCCCCTTTGCCCAGTAATGAGCAAATGAGGAAGTATTTAGCTTATATCTATATGGATGCTTCAAGGTAGATCAATTATCAATACTCCAATTAAAATAACGTGCAGTGGCCTTTATAAAAGCCAATGAATAGTCAAACTCAAAATCCAGGTAGTCATTGCTACAGCCAGTAGTGTCCGAGCAGCAAAAAAGCCTATTGATGGCAAACTTCAAGCGAAAACTTCCCTTGCCAGTAGCTGGGTCATAGGTAAAGAGATGCACCTGAAAATCATCAAAGGATGGACTTCCATCCTTATCTTTAAGCTGATCAAATAAAAATCCTTTTAACTCATCCAAGGAGCCAATTGCAAGGAGTTCAAACAAAAGCTGTGGGCGCTCCAGAATAGACTGAAACAAAAAATCAGGAACATTTAGCTTAATCGCTATCTCCGCATCTGTATTCATAAGCTAACACTTTATCGTAGTTCTTATAGGAAGGAAAGTATCGGCTTATATAATTCACACGAGCTTTCTCTTCTAGTTTAACATAGGTAGATATGGCAGTAAAGACGCCATAATCTATTACTTCCAGCTTTAACCTATGCAGGTTTTTATCGAAAGTAATCCATTTCCTTTTAAGACAAATAGAATATGGTTTTGTTTTAAATTTTCTAAATGCAATTCCGGGAATCAAAATATTCAAACGCTCTTCCCAAAGCCCTACGCAATTTGTAATATGCTGCTGCAAAAGTATTTCTTGCAAATCGGTAGTCTGCCTTGTACTTAAGCTATCTCCCGAGCCAAAAGCATAGACTATACCGGCCTGAATATAAGGCGCTAGCTTCGCGGACTGAATCTTTACGGGCCAGTTCCGATCAAAGAGCAGCAGGCTATCTACCGCAAATTTCTTAGGCAAAGACTCCTTTTCAGCAGTTAGCTTACGTATGCAGAAGATGGCCTCATCCTTTGCGAGGGAAGCCGCTACGGCTACCCGCTTGGCAGCCACATCCCATTGCAGCACTGCCACCCCTTCCCGCTTCTGTACAATTACTTCTACTTCAAAACCATCTATTTCCCAAAGCATAGGGCCAAATTAATAAAAAAAAACTAAGCTTTAACGAAGCAATCGTTACAAAGTTTACAAACTAGTTTTGTTATGTTTGTATAGACTAAATAAACAACACATGAAAAAAATTCTTGCTATAGCCAGCATGTTGGTTGCATCAGGAGGATTAGTGATTGCGCAGACTCACCAAGCAATCAACTTGTCTTACATGGACAACAACGTGCGTCCTCAGGATGACTTTTACAATTATGTAAATGGCAACTGGATGAAGACCGTAGAAATCCCATCAGATAAAGCCCGTTGGGGATCTTTTGATGAATTAAGAGAGAATACGGATGTAACTGTACTCAATATCCTAAAGCAATCCTTAACCCAAAAATTTGCGCCAGGAACTGACGGTCAAAAAATTGCTGACCTCTACAAGTCCTATATTGACTTTGACACCAGAAACAAACTAGGCACAAGCCCTATTCAGCCTAATCTGGTAAAGATTGATGCCATCCAAAACTTTAATGACCTGTATAACTACCTCTTGGAAGTAGGTCCTGAAGGTGGTAATCCATTCTTTGGCGCCTATGTTTATTCACATATGAAAAACAGTGATATAAATGCGGTGTACTTGGGTGGTGGTAGCTTGGGTCTAGGTCGTTCCTACTACCAAAAGGTAGATGATAAAAATACTGAAACCTTAGGTCAGTATGCTACATTTATATCCACATTATACAGCAAGGTAGATCCGAAAACAAGAGATCTTAAAGGCCCAAAGATTTTAGGCTTTGAAAAAAGCATTGCAGCAAGCTTAAAAACTATTGAAGAGTCTCGGGATGCGCAGAAACGCTACAATCCAGTGGCCGTTGCTGACTTAGGCAAGATGGTCAAGAATATTGACATCGCTAAATACATTAAGCAGCTGGGCTTTACTGCGGACACGGTAATTATCTCGGAGCTTAAGTACTACCAAAATTTAGACAAGATTCTTTCGCCAAAAAACTTGCCGCAAATTAAGGAGTATTTAAAATTCAATGTAATGAACGGTGCCACAGGCTATTTAACCAAGGAATTGGATGAACTTTCTTTTGAGTTTTACGGCACTAAACTACGTGGACAAAAAGAACAGCGCGCATTAGACAAGCGAGGTTTAGAATTTGTAAACAGCTCCGCAGGAGAATTACTGGGTAAACTTTATGTAAAAGAAAGCTTCCCACCAGAAGCTAAGCTTGCTTGTGAAGAGATGGTGCAATACCTGATTAAATCCTTTCATTCACATATAGAAGATTTAGATTGGATGTCCGCAGACACCAAGGTGAAAGCCCTAGATAAATTGTCGAAATTTAAGGTGAAGATCGGCTATACCGACAAGTGGAAAGACTATTCACAATTGACAGTAGGCAACTCCTTATTTGAAAATATCCAACACCTAAACCTATGGAGTTTCAAGGAAAACTTAGCGAAACAAGGAAAGCCTGTAGACAAGTCCGAATGGGGTATGACGCCACAAACGGTAAATGCTTACTACAGTCCATTGTTTAATGAGATTGTATTCCCTGCAGCTATCCTACAAGTACCTTTCTACGATTACAAAGCCGATGCGGCGGTTAATTTCGGAGGTATTGGAGCAGTTATCGGGCATGAGCTATCCCATGGATTTGACGATTCAGGTTCGCAATATGATGGCAATGGAAACCTAAACAACTGGTGGACAGCTGCTGATAAAGAGCAGTTTGAAAAAGCAGCAGATGCATTAGTAGCACAGTTTGAATCCTATGAGCCAGTACCGGGTGTATTTGTAAATGGTCGCTTTACCTTGGGTGAAAACATTGGTGACTTAGGTGGATCTTCAGTGGCTTTCGATGCCTTAAAGAACTATTTAAAAGACAAAGGAAATCCAGGATTAATTGACGGCTTTACGCAAGAACAACGCTTCTTCCTTTCTTGGGCAACCATCTGGAGAACCAAGACTACAGATGAATTTGTGGTTAACCAAGTTAAGACAGATCCACATTCACCTGCACAGTACCGTGCCTTTGCACCGATTATCAATTTAGATGCCTTCCACGAAGCTTTTCAAACAAAGCCAGGGGATAAACTTTATAAATCAAAAGAAGAGCGTATCAAAATTTGGTAAGCAGCTATTCTGAATCCTAAAAAAAGGCTACCCTAGGGTAGCCTTTTTCAGTATGCTAAATACAAATTACTTTAACATCGGAACTTCCATTAACAGGAATTCCGCATTACTTTGCGCACTAATTTCTACCTGCTTAGTATCAGTAATCCCCAAGCCATCGCGGCTGCTCAGCTGCTTTCCAGCCACAGTTATGTCCCCCATCAGGTTAAAGACATACAAGCCGGTATCTTGGCCTTTAAAGGTATACGTCTTGGTCGTGCCCTCCTCAAAATAGGCAAGATGAAACCAAGCATCTTGATGCATCCACATCCCCTCATCAGCGGGATCAGGTGAGATAATCTGTTGAAATTGATTTAAGCGATCTTTTTCGTTCAGTGTAATTTGATCGTAGCGTGGGCTAACATTGCTTTGATTGGGGATAACCCAAATCTGTAAGAACCGCACCTCTCGATCCTGATTCTGATTGTATTCGCTATGCGTAACCCCAGTACCTGCACTCATAACCTGCACGTCTCCATGCCGAATAATCGTAGCATTGCCCATGCTATCTTTATGTGCTAAATCCCCTTCCAATGGGATCGAAACAATCTCCATATTGTCATGAGGATGTGCGCCAAAGCCACGCCCGGCAGCCACAATATCATCATTTAAGACCCTCAGCGCACCGAAATGCATTCTATCGGCATCGAAATAGTTTGCAAAACTAAATGTATGTTTCGAATGCAACCAACCATGATTAGCGTCTCCCCTAGAATTTGCGGGATGAAAAACAAAATTTGCCATAGTATTAATACCTTTCCTATTAAATATAAAAGCTTGAACAGTTTTAAAAACAACAAGCTAACCTGTACAATGTTTTACAAAGTTAAGCACAGCCAGCGCTGTAAACATTGATCTAGGATAAGAAAGGCTTAGCGGAGGTGCTCTGTATAGCTCATCTTTCGCAGCCCCTGCTCCAGCAATTGCTTTTCAGAATGGCTTAAGAGCCGAAAATGCACCATAGCTTCGCGAAGCTCATGCAATTGCGCCAAGGTGCGAATGCCGAGGCTGGCAGTCGCCAGCACAGGGTTTGAAAGCGCATAGGCCAATAGGATTGTCAATTTTGGAAAGCCTAAGCTTTCTGCCAGACGCTCTACCTGCTTATTCGCATGATTTACCTCGCTCGAGCGCAGCTGCAAATAGTTTTCAGCCGGCTTGTCTAGAAGCAAGCCTTGCGCCACAGCTCCCCTAGCAATAACGCTTATGCCCTGCTTAGCCAAAAGCCCAAACAACATTTCAGGACGTCTATCCAGCAAGCTATACTGCATCATTACGGAAGCAATATTCGAGCGGCTAGCATAGGCTTCAATAACATTTGGACGAATGGAAGAGAGCCCATAGGCTCTGATTTTACCAGCTTGCTTTAAGGATTCAAAGCCTTCAATTATTTCATCAATAGGATCTTCAATCAAGCCCCCATGCAATTGATACAAATCAATATAATCAGTTCTTAAGCGCGCCAAGGAAGACTCAATTGTCTTCACAATATAAGACTTAGTCGCCTTCCAACTCCAGGAACTGCTATCTGAATTCCATTGATTCCCAACCTTGGTGGCTAAGAGAATATTTTGCCGAACAGGCTGCAAGGCTTGCCCTACAAGGCTTTCATTAATCCCCCGTTCATAGAGGTCAGCGGTGTCAAAATAGTTAATCCCCATCGCATAAGCTTCCGCTAAGATGTCCAGATTTAACTTGGTAGATCCCCCTTTTAGGGACATGGTCCCCAGACTTAACTTTGAAACAACTAGGTCTGAGGAACCTAATTTACTGTACAGCATCATTGGCTTTGATTCCCAAAAGTTCGATATCAAAGATTAACGCACTAAATGGCGGAATCTCTCCCATATCACGCTCCCCATAGCCTAAGGATGAAGGAATATAAAAACGATACTTGGCCCCAATTGACATCAACGGAATGCCCAATTGCCAACCCCGAATTACACGGCCTAACTGAAGATCTAAGGGAGCTCCTCTATCATAAGAGCTGTCAAAGACTTTGCCATTAGCAAGGGTGCCTTTATAATGTACATTTACCTCATCATGCTCTGTAGGCTTCGCCCCAGTACCTTGCTCGATAACCTCATAATACAAGCCATCTTGCAAATGCTGAACATTTGGCTTGCCTTTAATTGATGCAAAGAAGGCATTCTCTTCCTGCTTTTTAGCCGTCATCTTGGCATCTGCAGCCTTTGTAAAGGCATCCTTTAGGATCCGAATTTTTTCCTCTTCTCCAAAAAGAGCTTGTTGCTGTTTCAAAATAGCATCCATCCCTTTAGTAAAACTCCCCGTGTTGATTTCCACCCCACTACTAGCAAGGGATTTAGCAACATCCATCCCCAATGCATAGGAGACTGAGTCTACCAATACCTTTTGCACCGCAGCCGGCTTGCTTGCCTTTTGAGCACTACTTTGCTTATTAACTTTCTTAGCCTGCGCAAAACTGGGCATGACCTGCACGCTTGTCATTAACAATAGACCTGCGGCTGCTTTATAAATTCTACTCATTATTTATGTTTCTCTACAATAGAAGATATAACTTTTTCAGTTATATCGGGATAATCAACATGAACTTTATTCTTGCTATTTAACCAAGATTCAATAGCATAATCGTATTTCTTCTTTAAACTATCAATAACTGGAACGCCCATTTGTTCCAAGGCAGCCGCATTTAAATGCTGCTCATATTGATTTTTCATCGGGATTACAAGCAGCTTCTTGCCCAAGAAAAGGGCTTCCGCTGGCGTCTCAAAGCCAGCCCCACAGAGTACCCCAGCCGAATTGGCCATGCTATTAATAAAGGTTTCGCTTTGAATGGGATTAATGGAAACATTTTTAACCGTAAAAGGACGCTTATTATGCTTGGAATAAACATCCCACTTTACATCCGGGAATTTTGACAAATTCTTCAGCAGATGCGCGTCATCATAGGAGGGCAAATAAACCGTATAATGTCCCTTATCTTGGGGGCTTAGCTCCCGAATAGACTGCCTAATTACTGGGGTAAAGATATTTTCAGCATAATCCTTAAAATGAAAGCCATAAGAACTACTAGAAGGGGCATAATTTTTCATAATAAACTTGCCCAACATATCTGAATCCTCAGGCTTTGGGCTTGCCGCATCTAAAGCAGCAATCTGATGACTCAAACCAATACAAGGGATTTCCTTAGACTGGCATGCCCAGGCTGAGATGGGCTCAAAGTCATTTAAAATTAAGTCGTAATTTTCTACGGGCAAGCTGTTAATCTCTTGTACAAACTTACGCACAGTAGAACTCATAAATGTCCGCCAAAGATCTACCCCGCCCGACTTCCCAAAGATAAAGCTTAAGCCATGCAGCTTGTGTTTAACCTCAAAGGGTAAGCCAATATCAGCTTGAATCCCACTCACTAAGACATCAACCTCTCCAAATCTCTGTAGCATTGGGATGATATCGAGCGCTCTACACAAATGTCCATTTCCTGTTCCTTGTACCGCGTACAATATTTTCATAATCGCATACTCATTTTGCAAGACCAAAATAAGAATTTTATATCTATTTCCCGATAGTTAATTTTAATCCATAGAAAAAAGCATTCCTACTAAAGCTACTCCCCGCTAGCTATTCCGAAAGATTTTAGGCCATTTTCTAAGAAAAAAACGATTAAAAAATCGTAATTTTAAGCTAGAACCAAAGCTTAAGCTTATGAAAAAGTTAATACTAATCCCCTTAGTCTTACTCCTTCTAAGCCCCATTATGATGAGTTGGGGATTTTTTGCGCACAAACTTATTAATCAACATGCCATATACACCCTGCCCGCAGAGTTGGCCGGCTTTTTCAAAATACATCACGACGCCATCCGAGATAAAGCCATTGATGCCGACAAGCGCTGCTACGTGGATAGCTTGGAGTCCCCTAGGCATTATATTGATATCGACAAATACCTGGAGCCCGGCCCCGACTCCATTCCAATACATTGGAGCAAGGCCAACGAAAAATTTGGCGAAAGATTATTAATAGCACGGGGCATTGTCCCCTGGCAAATCTACTTTAGCTATCAACGATTAACCCAGGCTTTTGTAGCAAGGGATGTGGACCTGATAATTAAGCATGCTGCGGACCTAGGACATTACCTTGCTGATGCGCATGTCCCCTTGCATACTACTCAAAACTACAATGGTCAGTTCAGCAACCAAATCGGCATCCATGCCTTGTGGGAAAGCCGTATCCCAGAGATGTTTGCCGACAGCTACAATCTATCTGTGGGTCGAGCCAGCTATATTGAAGACCCCCTAACGCTAGCATGGACCATTGTGCGGGAAAGCAATCAACTGGTAGCCTCCGTTCTTGCAATTGAAAAAAAACTCTCCTTGGAGTTCCCAAAACACCTGGCCAGAACTTATCTCCTGCGTAATAATAGCCTTAGCCTAACCTATTCTGATGCCTATGTGGCAGCCTATCACAAGCGTATGCGAGGCATGGTAGAGCAAAGATTACAGCAGTCCATCCTACGGCTGGGCTCCTATTGGTTCTCCGCATGGGTAGATGCTGGGCAACCCAGCTTTGATCTAGCCAGCCTTCCTAGTCCAGAAGCCCTAAAGGTAGACTTAGAGGCTCAGCCAATCATAGGGAGACAAGAGTGGCATTAGCGATACACATTGCGCTTAAGAATATTAACCGCAGCCTCCATCTCATCGGCATTGAGATGCCCAAAGCCGAGGCGCATAGCCGACACGCTTTGATTCTGATACAATAAGGTTTTGGGGATAAGCAAATCATCCTTAGCACAGCGGCCAGCGATCTTCATCAGGGACAAGCCGCGCTCCCATTCAGTCCACAGTGCCAAGCCCCCAGAAGGCACCTGAAAGCTTAATACTGCCCCAAGCTCCTCCAGCAACAGCTTACAGAAATAGTCCCTTCGGGCCCGATACACCTTTAGGGATTTCTTTAGATGCCTATAAATCTCCCCTTCCTCAATCATCTCTCCTAGGGCATACTCCATAACCACATCGCCTTGCCGATCTATTATCCCCAGATACTTCCGCATCTCCACCATAATATTGTCTGGTGCCACCACAAAGCCCGTGCGGAAGGCTGGAGCCAAGGACTTTCCAAAAGAACCTACATAGATCACCATCCCATCCAGATCAGCACTCGCCAAGGGCATCATAGCAGACTTTTCATATTGAAAATCATAGTCAAAATCATCCTCAACAATAATAAAACCATAGTCTCTCGCCAATTGCAATAGGGCTACCCTACGTTGAGCAGAGAGAGTCACGGTGGTGGGATAATGATGATGTGGGGTTATATAGATCATGCGTATATCCCCTACCCGAAAGTGCTCGCGGATATAGGCCACATCAATGCCCTCGGCATCAATTGGGATTGTTTGAATCTGAGCACCCATCTTTTGAAAAACCATATTAACCGTAAACATGCTGAGCG
Source organism: Sphingobacterium sp. (assembly GCA_030146225.1). Lineage (GTDB taxonomy): Bacteria > Bacteroidota > Bacteroidia > Sphingobacteriales > Sphingobacteriaceae > Sphingobacterium. Next base: position 18,591 of record JASLCA010000028.1, read on the forward strand.
CCCCGACCAATACAACATCTTTGGGAGCCAGCAGAATCTGCGAAATAATATACAAGCTCATCTCCGCACTGCGGGTGATCAAAAGGTTTTCCTTGCCAATATGCAGGCCTCTAGATAGGTTTAAATAATTACTTAATTGCGCTTTAAAATATTCGCTCCCCTCTTGATTGTAGGAGCCTATTTTTTTGAGATGTTGCTTCCGCTTCATGGAGGCACTGTACACGCTGCTTAAATTGTGCAACTGCGTCAATCTAATGTCAGGAAGCCCATCATTAAAACTATACCTGCAATCGGCATAATCATAAGGATCATCCAGAATATTGGACTGCTTAAAGGCATAGCCCGTTTTGCTGGGGTATTGCGCAAGGGAGACTAACTCGGCAAAAGGCTTGTGGACGACTTGCTGCTGGCCCTGCTCAATAACAAAGGTACCCTTGTTGGGCCGCACCTCTACCCAGCCCTGCGCCTCTAGCTCGGCATATATTGCGACCACAGTCTTGCGGTGTATATGCAGCCTATCGCTCAAGACACGGGTGCCAGGAAGCCGGGTTCCAATCAACAAATACCCTCGCTGAATGGCATTTACCATCTGCTGCACAGCCTGTAAATAAATAGGAGTCTGCAGGTTACGATCCAAGCTCAGCACACTCAATAACAAAACTTCAACCGGACTACTCATTATATCAAAATTGGACTACTTAATTGAGCCAGAAAGGTAGCAATTTTGCCTTATGAAAAACAATAGTAAATTACATTTTATACTTACCGCCTCTCTATTTCCATTTCTAGCCTTCACGCAAGAATTAAAGCAAGAGAAAATCCATGAAATTATTATTACAGAGAATAGACTGCAGATCCCCTTCAGTAAAAACAATAGAAATATTGAAATAATAACTGCCGAGCAAATCCAAGCATTGCCTGCAAAATCACTAAATGAAGTATTAACCTTCCTCAATGGCGTGGACATTCGCCAAAGGGGCCCCTTTGGGAGCCAAGCCGACATTAGCATAGATGGAGGAAGTTTTGAACAGTCGCTTATCCTCTTAAATGGTATAAAGATTACGGATCCCCAGACCGCCCACCATAGCCTCAACCTGCCCGTGCCCTTGGATGCTATTGAAAGAATAGAAGTGCTTCGGGGTGCAGCTGCCCGTATTTATGGGATTAACGCACTTACAGGCGCCATAAACATTGTTACCAAAAATGTTGCACAAAACACGGTAATGGCGAACCTCTATGCCGGATCCTCCTTTAAAAGCAGAGCTGAAGAAGATAAATCAGGCGTCTATTATGGATCAGGGGCACAGCTTGGAGGGACCTGGCATCAGGACAAGCATCAACATCAATTTTACTACGGCAAGGAAAAGTCAAATGGACAGCGCTACAATACCGCCTCCCAAAGTGACAAGCTGCACTACCAAGGCCAACTCCAACTAAATGAACGCAATGAGGTGGAATGGCTCGGAAACTATATGTACAACAAATTTGGGGCAAATGGCTTTTATGCTGCACCAGGAGATAAGGAGTCCGAAGAAGTTGTGGAGACCTTCCTAAGCAGCATTTCTAGTAAACATCAACTCACAGACAAGCTCTACCTAAGTCCGCGTATTAGCAATCGCTATAATGAAGATGACTATCGGTATTTTAAGCATGACTTAAGCAAAGCCAGAAGTAGACATTATAGCAATAGCTTAGCCTTGGAGCTTAACAGTAGGTATCAGACTCAGTTTGGAGACTTTGGCTTAGGCTGGGAGACGCGCTTTGAGCAGATAAGCAGTTCCAACATAGGCAGCCATAAGCGCAACAACCATGGTGCTTATGCAGAATTTAGAACAGAGAAGATCAGCAACTTTATTATAAATGTAGGCGCTTATATCAATTACAATACACAATATGGCTGGCAAGTATACCCAGGCATGGACCTAGGCTATCAGCTTGATGAGAATTGGAAGATCGTAGTCAATGCAGGCTCAAGCCAGCGCATCCCCTCTTTTACGGACCTCTACCTAAATCAGCGCCCCGGGAATATAGGCAATCCAGAATTGAGGTCTGAGGACGCATGGCAAGTAGAATCAGCCCTAAAGTACCAGCGCAACGGCTTAACAGCCCATATAGGCTATTTCCAAAGGCATATTAACGACTTTATCGATTGGGTTAGAGAAGATGCCAGCACCCCCTATCAACCCTTTAATATGGGTAAAAACAAGGTAAATGGCCTTAACAGTAATATCGCCTATAATTTTGGCAGCATAGGTCATACGCAATATCAGCTCAATTTAGGCTATAATTATTTAGACCCTAGCCTGAATACTGAAGTAGGCTTAACCTCAAA